>CAMIVJ010000049.1 GCA_946401765.1 uncultured bacterium
TCAGCGCCGCTTCGTCGATGATGTATCGTGGCATCAATCCACCTTCACGGGGTTGAAGTTCTCCTTCCAGGGGAGACCCTGCACGTTGAGCTCGGCCATGAACGGATCGGGATCGAACTCCTCGCACGTGTGCACGCCCTTGGTCGTCCACTTGCCTTCGAGGAACATCTTCGCGCCAATCATCGCTGGAACACCTGTTGTGTAACTGATGGCCTGCGAACCGACTTCTGCGTAGCACTCCTGGTGATCGCACACGTTGTACACGTAGTAGTCCACTGGCTTGCCGTCCTTGAGGCCATGGAAGATGCAGCCGATGTTGGTCTTGCCCTTGGTGCGCGGACCAAGCGTTGCTGGATCGGGCAGGAGCGCCTTCAGGAACTCGATCGGAACGATCTTCTGTCCCTTGAAGTCGATTGGATCGATGCGCGTCATGCCAACGTTCTCGAGACACTTGAGGTGCGTCAAGTAGCTCTGGCCGAACGTCATGAAGAAGCGGATGCGCTTGATGCCCTTCAAGTTGCAGCCAAGCGACTCAAGCTCTTCGTGGTGGAGAAGGTACATGTCCTTCTCGCCCACCTGGTCGAAGTTGTACACGCGCTTGATCGCCATCGGGGCGGTTTCAACCCAGTAGCCCTTGTCAAACGCCTTCTTGTATTCCACCGGCACGCCGTGGGAATCGAGCGGCGCGCCCGCCTTGCTCGCATCGCCTTCAGCGTCGGCCACCCAGTAGCTGCCCTTCGCGGCGACCTCGCGGATGTTGATCTCGGGGTTGAAATTGGTGGCGAATGGATAGCCGTGGTCACCGCCGTTGCAATCGAGAATGTCTAGCGTCTCGATGGTGTCGAAGTAGTGTTTCTGCGCGTAGGCGGAGAAGACCTGCGTCACGCCAGGGTCGAATCCGCAGCCAAGAATCGCCGTGAGGCCGGCCTTTTCGAACTTCTCGCGGTAGGCCCACTGCCAGGAGTACTCGAAGTGCGCCTCTTCTGGCGGTTCATAGTTGGCGGTGTCGAGATACGATACGCCGGCCGCGAGGCAGGCGTCCATGATCGCGAGGTCCTGGTATGGAAGGGCGATGTTCATCACGAGGTCGGGCTTGAACTCCTTGATGAGCGCAGTGGTGGCGGCCACGTCCATCGCGTCGATCTGCGCAGTCGTGATGTTCGTGGCTCGTGGCTCGTGGCTCGTGGTTCGTGCGCCCGAATCACGAGTCGCGAACCACGAATCACGTCTCCTCTCGATGTCCGCCTTGATCGCCTTGCAGCGCGCCTCTGTGCGGGACGCAATCAGCAGTTCGCCGAAGACGTCGGGGTTCTGGGCCATCTTGGCGGCCGCCACGCCGGCGACTCCGCCGGCGCCGATGAGCATTACTTTCTTGGCCATTTCTTTTTCTCCTTGCCCTGTCAGCCCGGGCTACAGCGTTCCGTTGAAGAACTTGTCCATGATCGCCGAATGCTCGGCATCGGTCCAACCGGAGCTCTCGATCGAAACCCAGCCGTTGTAGCCAACGGCGTCGATCGCGCGCCGCACGCGCCGCCAGTCGATCGAACCGTCGCCTATGCGCACGAACGCGCCGCCGTTCTTCGCGGCGCGGTCGACCTTGAAGTCCTTGATGTGCATCTTCACGATCTGGTCGGAGAGAGCCTCCACCCACTTCTCCGCCGGAGCGTAGCGCACGTGGTTGCCAAGGTCGAGGTACGACTTCACCCAGGGGTTTCTGAAGGAGCGGATGAAGGCGGCGGCGAAGTCCGGCGTGACCCAGAGGTTGTTCCACACGTTCTCGAGTCCGATCTTGACGCCCAGCTCGGCGGCGACGGGAGCGAGCTCCGCCACGGCGTCCTGCGCATACTTAGTGGCGTCGTTCTGCGCCTGCACGTATTCGGGGAAATCGCCTTCCGCCGCGCGCGAGAGCATGAGCGACTTCGAATCGAATTCCGGCTTGAACTCGTGCGGCTTCGGCATGGGCATTCCGCCAATGCGACCTGCCACCACAAGCATCACGCTCGCGCCGTACGCCTTGGCGAGGCGAAGGTTCTTCTTCCCTTCTTCAATGGACGCCATGCGCTTCGCGGGGTCCTTGGAGTTGAACTCGAACCATCCTCCCATGAACGAGTGAATCTGCAGGCCTTCGTCTTCGGCCATCCGCCGTGCCGCACGCGCCTCGGCTTCGCTCACCGTCTTGTCCATCAGCTCCACGCCGGGGTAGCCGTTCTCCTTCAGCGTCTTCACCACGTCCTGCGTGAGACGCTTGCGTATCAGCGCCTTCTTGAGCACGGTCTTGAACTTCTCCGCGCCAGCTTCTTCGCCGCGCGTGAAACGCGGCATCCCTGCCGCCGCAAGAGCCGCAGTGCCTATGAGAAAACCACGTCTGTTTGTCATCATTAAGCTCCTAGCCTTTCCAACTTTCCAATAGGACTTCAGACCTCTGATAGGACTTCTGACTTCAGACTTCTGACTTCAAAACTTTGAACTTCAAACTCTGAACTCCTCATGCCTTGCCCGGCACAATCCCCACGCCTTCCTTCGGAAGCGGAATGTCTTCGGTCTCCTCGAACTGCTCGGGCGTGAACGCGGCGTTCCATCCGTCGTAGAACTCGCTGCGCGTGTTCTCCAGCACGTCCTTCATGCGCACCGTGCGTCCCGAATAGGCCGCGAGGGTGCCGATGATGCAGGTGGCGGTGGACATCGCCACCTGCTCGCCCTCGTTGAGGTAGTTGCCGCTCAGGAGGCCGGAAAGGAAATCAACGTGCTCCGCCACGAGGCCGCTGTCGGGGCGTCCCTTGATGGCGGCGAGGTCCTCCGCCACCGGCTTGCCGTCCCAGCGCTTGAACGTGTTTCCCACGGAGACTTCGCCCTCCGTGCCGACGAGACGCGTGCCAAACGGATTCGCGCAGCCGTTCATATGGCGGCCGAACGTGGTGGTGTGCAACCCCTCGCCGTAGTCGAAGTCGATGGCGATCTCGTCGTAGATGTCGCCGATGCCTGCGGGACGGCGCCAGCGCGCGCCCATGCCGAAGGCGCTAACGGGGAAGCGGCCGATGAACCAGTTCGCGAGGTCCACCTCGTGTATGGCCTGCTCCGTCACCTGGTCGCCGCTCATCTCCCAGAAGTGGTACCAATTGTTGCAGAGGTAGGCGGCGTTCGTGTCGGTGGGGCGGCGCGGACGCACCCACATTCCCCCGTGGCAGCGGTACACGCGCCCGGCGAGTATCCTGCCTATGCACCCTGCGCGCATCGGACCGATCTGCTTGAGGAAACGGTTCGAGTGGCGGTGGAGCGTGCCGGAGAGAATAGAGAGGTTCTTCGCCTTCGCCTCGGCGACTGACTTGAGGAACGCGCGCAGTCCGCGCGGATCGGTGGCGATTGGCTTCTCTGCGAAGATGTGCTTGCCGGCGGCGACGCACGCGGCCATCTGGCGGGGACGGAAAACCGGCGGCGTGCACAGAAGCACGATGTCGCACCCCGAGCCGATCACGTTCTTGTATCCGTTCGCTCCGCCGAACGCCATCTTCCCGTCCACGCCATACTTGCTGCAGATGGCCTTGGCCTTGTCAACGAAGAAATCCGCCGCCGCCGTGAGCTGCACCTTGCATCCAAGTCGTGCCGCGGCGTCCATGATGTTCTGTATCGCGCCCGTGCCGCGTCCTCCGCAGCCAACAAGCCCCACCTTGAACACCTTCTGCGCGTCGCCCAGCACGGCCGGCGCCGCCGCGAGCGCTCCCGCCGCGGCCATGAACTGACGTCTTGAGACATCCATCGTCTGCTCCTTTCTAACTGTTTTCCAACGCATGTAATTGTCTCATAAAACGGCACATCAGTCAATAGACATTCAAGCCGCTGAGCCGCTGGCGCAAGTTTTTCTCGCGCCTATTGCACAGCGCAGGCGATTGTGGTACAATCTACCGAGATTATGGGAATCGTGTATGGTCCCTGATGCAAAAAAAGGAGCGTTGTCATGCAGTCAGACATCAAGCTGGGTTTCAGCGCCGCAATCTGCGCGGCGGCGCTGTCGTTCTGCGCGGCGGCGGCAGACCGCACGATCGGTGCAGACTACGCACTGACCGAAGACGAAATGGTGGACGGTACGTTGTTCGTCGATGAAGGCGTTACCGTCAACCTTGCGGGGCACAGCCTTTCCGTGAAGGGCATTGCAGGCTCCGGCACGATCACCTCCGAAGGCGCCGATGCGCCAGGAGAACTGCATGTGACCGTGGACGAAGGCGTGACGGTGAGCAACAGCGGCGTGGCGCTTGCGGGCAATCTCAAGCTGGTCAAGGAAGGCGCGGGCACGTTCACAGCGGCGAAGGCCGGCCAGTCCTACGACGGCGGCACTGAGGTCATGGCCGGCACGCTCGCGCTCGGCACGGCCACGCACCCGCTCGGCAACGGAAACGCATCGCAGACTGTGACGCTCGGCGAGAGCGCCGTGTTCAACTTCGCAGCCTTCAAGAATGCGACCACGTGCTGCTACAATTTCGTCCTGTCCTCCGGGAGCGTGGTGGAGGCGCATTCGGCCAACACGAGATGGATACGCTTGTTTGGCGCGATAACGCTTCAAGGCGATGCAACGCTGAAGGGCGGCACGTGGGATTTCTTCGGCGGCCTGGACGCATCCCACGCCAGCACGGTGACGCTGAACGGCCATACGCTCTATTTCAGCCTTGCCGGCGACGGCAACATCAGATACATCAGGACGCTGGACGCAGGGTCCGTCGTGTTCAAGGCGGGATATGCGTCGTACTACGGCAACGTCGATTTCTCGACCGCGACCGTAGGCTTCGAGGAAACCGGATGGTTCTTCAACGGCAACAGCGGCATGACGGTAAGCAACCTCTATTTCAGGAGCAGCACGAGAAAATGGCATTCCCAGGGCGCAGCAGAATCCTATGTGCTGGGGCGGTACACCGCCGGCGACTTCCGCGCGCCGTTCACAATGAAAGACGGATCCACGCTTGACCTGTCCGAAGTCCAAGGCACATGGGACGCATCCGGACGAGCGATCGATGGCGCCAACAGGGACTATACCGACACGGGACTCGTCACGTTTCTTTCGTCGAGCGCTTCATACACGGTTGACATCGGCACGCGCGACGTGGCGGTGGGAGAGCAGCTTGTTGCCTTCGCGCCTTCGTTTGTCCCGGACGAGTCGGTCGTGTTCACGCTTGTCGCCACCGGGGCGGAGCAGACGCCCGAGGAACGCATGATAGGTGTCGCGGTGAGGGCTGCGGACGGCGGCTACGGCCTCTTTGTGAAGAGCCTTCTCACGCCGCAGGTCGCGAGATGGGATGTGAACGCCTCTCCGCCAGGATGGAGGTTCTACCGTGCCGACGGCACGGAGTATCCGGATGAATGGACCGATGGCGTGACTGGTGAAATGGAGGTGCGCTTCTCTTCATACGCCGAATACGAGGCGATCAAGACCCAGACGGTGGATCCCATCGCGTACGTGCTGGATGGAACGGTCGCGCTGCCGGACGACGTGGATTCGTGGGATATGACCACGTGCTTCGACTACATGGCCGAGGGTGCTATGATCGATCTCAGGGGCAAGGTTCTTTCGCTCGCCTCTCTGAGGGGCGGCGGCATGGTGACGGACTCGACGGCGGACGCGGCGCATCCGGGCGAACTGCATCTGATTGCGCCCGAAGGCGTGTCTCTCGCAAACAGCACGGTGGCGCTGAGCGGCAACATGAAGCTCGTGAAGGGGGGCGCGGGCACATTCACCGTGTCCAAGCCCAACCAGTCCTACACCGGCGGCACTTTGGTGGCCGAAGGCACGATGGTGGTCGGCACGGCCACGCACCCGCTTGGCGACGGAAACGCCACGCAGACTGTGACGCTTGGCGAGAACGCGACGTTCAACTTCAATGCCAACAATAATGCCTCCACCTGCTGCTACAACTTCGAGCTATACGGCGGAAGCCGGGTGTCCACTGGAAACGCCGGTGGCCGATGGACTCGTTTTTTCGGGTCGCTGACGCTTTTCGGCGACGCGACGTTTAGATCGGAGAACAAAGCGTTCGTCGGCGGCAGCGCCTCGGCCACGCCAAGCACGATCACGCTGAACGGCCACACGCTGTACCTGGACCTGAACGGCGACGGAAACATGCGCTACCTCAAGACGCTCGACGCCGGCACGATAGCCTTTATCCACGGCGACAGCACCTACTACGGAGAGATTGACTTCAGGACGGCATCGGTGAAGTTCATCGAAGGCGGCTACTTCTTCAACGGCAGCACCGGACTCGTCGTGGGCGATCTGTATTTTGACGGAAAGACCAGAAAGTGGCGTTCGCAGGGAACCGGTGCGCAGTCTCTTGTGTATGGAAGGTACATCGCGGGCGACTTCCGCGCTCCGTTCACCATGCAGAGCGGTTCCACGCTCGACCTTTCCCAGGTGGATGGATTGTGGACTCCAGACGGGAGGGCGTTGGACAAAGGCAATGTCTTTCGCACCGATCCCGGCCTTGTGTCCTTTGCCGACGGGGCGGAGATCATGGTGGACGTGGGCGAAAGACAGGACATCCTTTCGCTGGCGCATTCCGAGAATCCGTATCTGGTGAATTGGTCTAGCATGCCCAATGCGACGTTTGCGATCAATCCCCACTTGAAGAAGATGGGCTTCAAGCTCGTGGCGGACGACAACGGGCTGAGGCTGTTGTACACCGGCGGCACCGTCATATTCATGAAGTAGCGGCGTCTCGTACCATCTGCGCCCCGGCAAACATTTTCTCGCGCCCTACGACAAAGCAGATATTCCAAAACTAGGAAATCCTTCTATGTAAAGTGACGCCCGGAGTGGCGTTTTTGCGGGGCCGTTCCGCCACGAGGCGGGGCGGCCCATGAAAATTTCCTTCTTTTTCCTCCCTTTTCGCCTTGACTTCCCCCGAAATGGAGAGTATAATTACGTTCCATGAAGATTCAAAAAAAGGACAGGAGGGCCTGCGCCGCGAAGGCGAGCGCCCTGAAACGCCTCCTGGGGCGGGGAATGCCCCTGGAGGGGTCGCTGAACATGTCGATGCGCGGCGGGTCCGAGCACTGGCAGCTGACCGACAAGGTGGACGGCAGGAGCCGCACGCTGTACGTGCCGGCCAGGCACGTGGCAGAGGTCACGGCGTCAATCGAGCTGTGGAGGCAGGTGCGGCAGGGGCTGAAGGAGCTGTCTGCGGCGGCGAGGGAGGCGTACGCGAACGCCTTTGCCGGGCCGCGAGGCGGCGCGAAGGGCGGGAGGCCGAAAGGCGCGGGCGGCAAAGGCAATGGCGCGAGCGCGTCGCGCGCGAAGTCCTCGCGGGCGTCGAGGCCGGCGAGCACCCGGGCGGGCGCCCAGGCGTCCCCCCGGCGGAAATGCCGGACGTCGCGGAGGCGGTAGCCGAGTTCGCGGAGTTCATCAAGAAGGCCTGGGCGGCCCTCGGCCCCCTCTTCAAGGACGTGTACGCGGGGCACGACGAAAGCCGGTGCCTGTACATGGACGACACCGTCGTCTGCACCTTCCTCGCGGTCACGATGCTCAAGTGCCGCAAGAACCTCTGACGGCGAAACGGACGCGGCGTTCCGATCCCACAAGCCGAGTCCTTCGGACCCCCGCAGCATTGCGGAGGACGGCAACGCATTGTCGGAAAACGCCCCGCACGCGCAAAAAAACACCTCAATGCTTCAAAATCCCGGGGGGCGGCGAAACGAAGTGAAGCCGCAAGCCGGGATTTTGGGAATGTCTGCGATGGCGAGACGCAGAATTGACGGGAGAGCGATACGATGGTATATTATTCATCATGTTGTCTTTCGCCATGGGCGTCATCAGGGACTGGCGGGACCTGAACGCCTTCGAGATCATCCGCCATCCGTGGTTCATCTCCGCGTTCCTCGCGGGGGGGCTTGCGCAGGTCATCAAGCTTGTGCAGGGTTGGTTTCGCACGCGCAAGCTGGACAAGAAGGCCCTCTCCGCTCCGGGAGGGATGCCAAGCGCGCACGCTGCGCTCGTTACGGCGCTCGCCGTTGCAGTGGGACTCACCGACGGGTTCGATTCGCCTGAGGCGATGATCGCCGTTGGGTTCGGCACCATCACGCTGGCGGATGCTCTCTCCATCAGGCGTGCGGCCGGCGAGCACGCGCAGCTGCTCAACCGCATCGTCGAGCGGCTGAACCTGACCGGCGAGGAACGATTTGAGGCGCAACGCCTGCGCGAGCGGCTAGGGCACACGCGGGTTGAGGTCGTTGCCGGCGTCTTCTTTGGAATCGCCGTGGCCCTTGTGGTCTGTGGCTTTTGGGACTTCTGGAAATGAAACGGATACTTCATTACTTGATCCTTGCCGTCGTGCTGCTTGGTGCGCCGGCACTATGTGCCTGGCTTGGAGGATACGACGAGATATGGGAGGGGGTGAAGAGCTTTCCGCCGCGGACCGAAGACTGGGGGTTCCAGCCCGAAAAGCTGTGGAACCACCGCTGTCCGTTCTCTTGGCCATGGTTCATAGGCCTGTCGCTCTTCACGTTCGTGTGTCTTCGTCCGCTCGTGAAGCGCTGTCTCAAGGCGGCTGTCTCGGGGTTTCGCCAGTCTTCCGCCACCTCTAACCCCTCACCCTTCACCTTTCGCCATTCACCATTCCCCTGGTGGGGCTGGTTGGGTGTAGTCATACTCGCCTCGGGCTGGATACTTTCCTGGAACTACCACTTCCGCTGGTTCCCGACGCTTCCAGAGAGAGTGCAGGTGCAATTGTCGTACGCGCCCGTCTGGGCAGGGTTCATACTTCTCGTGAATGCGCTCTGCGTGAAGCGGAGCGGACACTCCCCGATGACTGACCACCCGTGGGCATACGCGGCGCTGTTCCCTGCGAGCTCGCTCTTCTGGTGGTTCTTCGAGTACCTGAACCGCTACGTGTGGAACTGGTACTACGTGGGCATATCGCAGCTTGGCGCGCTGGAATACACCTTCTACGCCACCATCTGCTTCGCGTCAGTGCTGCCTGGCGTCTGCTCGGTGGCGGCGTTCCTGCACACGTTCCGTCCGTTCGCCGACGAGAACTACGCCAACATGGGCAAGGTGAACATGCGCGGATGGCGCGCGGTTGCGGTGCTGTCGTTCGTGGCGGCGCTTGGGCTCGCGGGCATCGTGTTCTTTCCGCGCTACACGTTCCCGCTCCTGTGGCTCTCGCCGCTCATGGTGTTCCTGCTGGTGCAGGTGGCGCTGAAGGAGCCGTGCGCGCTCGACTGCCTGGCGGTTGGCAACTGGTCGGTGGTGTTCCGTTTCGCGCTCGCGGCGCTCGTATGCGGACTCTGCTGGGAGACCTGGAACTACTACGCGCTCGCGAAGTGGATATACTCCGTGCCGTTCGTGCACCGCTTCCAGATATGGGAGATGCCGCTCATCGGCTTCGGCGGATACCTGCCTTTCGGCATGGAGTGCGCCGCAGTGACGGCGTGGATATGCCCGGCTCTTATCGAGAATGGTGAAAGGTGAAAGGATTGATACTATGAGAAAGATGATGTCATTTGGCATGTGCGCATTCGTCGCTGGTGCGGCGACTGCCTTCACCTGTTCGGAGGCGGCACGCGCCAAGGCGCGAGACTTCATCGACAACGAGAAGCAGTTCCATCTCGGCTTCCTGCCCACCGAGCAGTCGAACCCGATCACTGCGACGCTGGAGGAGGACTTCAAGCGCTCCACGCTCGCGGGCGTGCAGTGCCTTCAGCGCGGCGACCGCCAGATTCCGATTACGATGCGCCACGTCTTCGCGGGCGAGAAGTTCGAGAAGCTCGTCTCGTCGATGGTGGAGACTCTTCAGGCGAAGAAGGGACGCATCATCTTCTCAGGATGCGGCGCGACGGGACGGCTCTCCATCCTGCTCGAGTCGATGTGGCGCGACTTCTTCCATCGCCGCGCCGCGGAGCTCACTCCGGCCGAGCGCGCGCTTGCCGACAGGTCGGCCTCGATCATGACTGGCGGCGACTTCGCGCTCATCCGCTCGGTCGAGTTCTTCGAGGACTTCGCGGAGGGCGGCCGCCGCCAGGCCGCCGCGCTCGACGTTGGCGAAGGCGACACGTTCGTAGCCATCACGGAGGGCGGCGAGACGTCGTCCGTGCTGGGCACCCTCAAATACGCAGCCGAGCATGGCGCGAAGTGCTTCCTAGTCTTCAACAACCCCGCCGACCTCCTGCGCGGCTACCTCGACCGCTGCCGCGAGGCGATCGACAATCCGAAGGTGACGGTGATCGACATATACTGCGGCTCGATGTCGCTCGCCGGATCCACGCGCATGCAGGCCACCACCTCCGAGCAGCTGCTCGGCTCGTGCGCCCTCGAGGCTGCGCTCTGCCGCGTGCTGCCGCGCTTCGCCAAGGAGACGTCCAAGGACTACACCCTTGCCTTCGAGAAGCTGCTCGCCGGCCTCGAGTCGCCCGGTGGACGCGCCGGCCTCGTCAAGGCGATCGAGTTCGAGAAGGGCGTCTACGACAAGCACGGACGCATCACGTACCTTGCCGACAAGTGCATGCTAGACCTCTTCACCGACAACACCGAGCGTTCCCCCACCTTCATGCTGCCGCCGCTCCGCTCCAGCCGCGACAGGCATCTCGCCCAGTCTTGGGCGTTCGTGAAGAATCCGCTCCATCCCACCGTTGAATGCTGGAACGAGATGATGCGCCGCCATCCCCGCTGCCTGGAGTTCACGTCCGAGGACGCCCGTTCGCTCAAGATGCCACAGCGCTTCATCGACTCGCCCCCGCTGATCAAGTACTCCGACCTCGTCACCTACATGATCGGCAACGAGCCCGCTCCCGAACGCATCAAGGGCTACGAACGCGCCGCGGCCGTTATGCTCACCGTGGGCGACAAGCCCGCGGAGTTCACTTCGGCCGCTAACCGCCTCGCCGCCGACTGGCCCGAGAAGATCGAGTTCCACATCGGCCCACAGCGCACGGACGGCATCTGGGTGAACATGGAGATCGCCGACTCGCCGCTTGAGATCTGGAAGCACCTCGCCGTTAAGCTCGCGTTCAACTGCCTCTCCACCGGCACGATGGCGGCCTCGGGACGCGTGGCGGGCAACTGGATGAGCTGGGTGTCGATATCGAACAAGAAGCTCATCGACCGCGGCATCCGCCTGCTCGTTGAACTTGGCGGCGTCTCGTACGAGGAGGCCGCGCAGAGGATATTCGCCGCCGAGGAATGGGTGCAGTCGCAGGACTGGACGGGCAAGGAGGAGCCGTGCGCAGTGCAGGTGGCGCTCGCGCGTCTGCGCCGCGAGAAGAGCAAGTGACATGAAACACGGATTTGTGGTATAATAGCGCCATGAAAACAAATCACATTCTCATGCTGGCGGCGGGCGCTGCGCTCGCCGGTAACTTGTTTGCCGCCCCTGCGGCAACCACATTCGCGCGCGACGAGCTGCAGAAGTACGTCGACTCCGGCGAACTTCCGGGCGCGGTGAACGTGTTCTACAACAACGGCGTGGAGGAGGTCGCGTGCCTCGGATATGCGGACGCCGGCAAGAAGCGCCCGATCACGCTCGACGACGTGTACATGCAGTGCTCGCAGACGAAGGGCTTCTGCGGCGTCACGATCGCCATCCTCGTGGAGGAGGGCAAGATCAGCCTCGACGATCC
>CAMIVJ010000050.1 GCA_946401765.1 uncultured bacterium
TCCAGAGCGCGAAGTCGCCCACGTTCTCCTTGTCGTACTCGTCGGCCGCGCAGCGAGCGCCGGTGCGCTGGTTGTCGAAGTCGATGTGGGCGAGCTTGCCGTAGCCGGGGAACTTGGTGACGGCGAAGTACACGCTGCCGTCGTCGCTCTTGTAGGCGACGCCCTTCTCAACGAGCTTCTCGACGAGCGCGATCATCTCGGGGATGTGGTCGGTGGCGGCGGGATAGACCTCGGCGGGCTGCACGTTGAGCTTCTTGAGGTCTTCGAAGAAGGCGTCCTTGTACGTCTTCGTGTAGTCCGTGAGCGCCACGCCCGCGGCGTTGGCGCCGCGGATCGTCTTGTCGTCGACGTCCGTCAGGTTCATCACCTGGCGGATCTTCATGCCGTTGAACTGCACCACGCGGCGCAGCACGTCCTCGAACGTGTACGCGCGGAAGTTGCCGATATGGGCGAAGTTGTACACGGTTGGGCCGCATGTATACAGGCGGATGGTGTTGTCCGCGAGCGGAACAAGCGGCTCGACCCTTCTGGTTAGGCTGTTATAGACTTTCATTTCCATGATTTCTTCTCCCACATCAGCTTTGCTGCGCCGATATCAGTTGGCGGGCGGTGGTGGCGGTGGCGGCGCGGCCGTGACGGATATCTGCGGCTTGCCCTGCGCGCCGCCCTTCTTTGCGCGGGGCGGACCGATCAGGCAGAAGTGCACGCGGCCGTCAGTCTTTGGCGCCTGCTCCACAAAACATTCGTCCTTGAGCATGTCGAGCACCTCGGCGATCTTGTCCTCGCCGATGTCCCTGTGGGCGTTCTCGCGCCCGCGGAACTGCAGCGAAAGACGCACCTTGTTGCCCTCTGCAAGGAACTCGCGTATCTGGCGCAGCTTGTGCTTGAGGTCTCCAACGTCAGTTCCGGGATGGAACTTGATCTCCTTCACCTGCGTCGCCTTCTGGGCCTTGCGGGCCTTCTTCGCGCGGATGGATTCCTCGTATCTGAACTTCCCGTAGTCCATGATCTTGCACACGGGGGGAGTGGCGTTGGGGGTGATCTCGACGAGGTCGAGATCCTGATTCTGGGCCAGACGCAGGGCCTGGCTCGTGGGCATGACGCCCAGCTGCTCGCCGTTCTGGTCCAAGACGCGCACCTGGGGCACGCGGATCTTGAAGTTCACGCGAGTGAATGTGTTGTTAGCGATAAACCACCTCTTTTTTCTTGGGTTGAGTTGTTCTGTTCTTCCCGACGGCCCTCTTTAGCCGTCAAGCTCGTTGGCAAGACGCGCCGCGAACGCGTCCAGCGTCATCGCGCCGAGGTCGCCCTCCGCGCGCGAGCGCACCGAAATCTGCCCCGCGGCCTCGTCGCGCGGACCCACCACCACCTGGTAGGGCACCTTCATGAGCGTGGCCTCGCGGATCTTCGCGCCGAGCTTCTCGGCCGAAGTGTCGATCTCAACGCGCAGACCCTTCGCGCGCAGAGCCGCCTGCGTGCGCTTCGCGTAGTCGAGGGCCTTGTCGGATATCGGCAGAATGCGCACCTGCTCGGGCGCGAGCCAGAGCGGGAATGCGCCCGCGTAGTGCTCGATGAGAATTCCGAAGAAGCGCTCGATGGAGCCAAGGAGCGCGCGGTGCACCATGTAGGGCTGGTGCTCCTTTCCGTCGGCGCCCACGTACGTGAGGTTGAAGCGCTCGGGGAGGTTGAAGTCGAACTGCACGGTGCCGAGCTGCCAGGGGCGTCCAAGGGCGTCCTTGATCTTCATGTCGATCTTCGGGCCGTAGAAAGCGCCGCCGCCTTCGTCCACCTCGTACGACATCCCCTCCTGGTCGAGCGCGTCGCGCAGGCTCTGCGTGGCCTGCTCCCAGCGCGCGGGATCGCCCACGGCCTTCGCGGGCTTGGTGGAGAGGAAGGCCTGGATGTCGTGGAAGCCGAACTTGCCGAGCATCTTCTTCGCGAACTCCACGGTGTCCTTGATCTCCTGCACGATCTGCTCGGGCGTGCAGAAGATGTGCGCGTCGTCCTGCGTGAAGCCGCGCACGCGGAAGAGGCCGTGGCGCACGCCGTCCTTCTCGTAGCGGTACACCGTGCCGAGCTCTGCGTAGCGCAGGGGCAGGTCGCGGTAGGAGCGCTTCTCGAACTGGTAGCACTGGATGTGGAACGGGCAGTTCATCGGCTTGACGTAGTAGTCCTGGATGTACGCGTCCGCCCCGTCGCCTTCCTGCACCTTCATGACAGGGAACATGCCGTCCTTGTAGAACGAGAGGTGTCCCGACGTCTCCCAGAGCGTGGACTTGCCCACGTGCGGCGTATAGACGATCTCGTATCCCGCCTCGTAGTGCTTCCTGCGCCAGTACTCCTCGATCGCCACGCGAACGCGCGCGCCGCGCGGCAGCCAGTGCGCGAGGCCCGGCCCCACCTGGTCGTTGATCGTGAACAGAGCCAGCTGCCTTCCAAGCACGCGGTGGTCGCGCTTCTTCGCCTCCTCGATCTGCGCCACCTTCGCGTCGAGCTCGGCCTGATCCTTGCCGACTATTCCGTAAAGGCGCTGGAGCATCTTGTTCTTCTCGTCGCCGCGGTAGTAGCTGCCTGCGACCTTCATGAGCTTCACCGCTCCGATCTGCGCCGAGTGCTCCACGTGCGGGCCGATGCACATCTCGAAGTAGTCGCCCACCGTGTATGTGCTGATCGCCTCGCCGGATGCCGCGACGTCCGCAAGGCGCTCGAGCTTGTACTTCTGCCCGGCAAGCTTCGCGGCAACCTCCTCCTGCGTCATGTTGGCCTGAACGAAAGGCTCGTCGAGCGCAATGAGGCGCGCCGCTTCCTTCTCAATGGCGGGGAAGTCCTCGGGCGTTATGCGGTGCTCGAGGTCAAAGTCGTAGTAGAAGCCATCTTCCGTGGCCGGGCCGATGTCGGTCTGGGTGCCCGGGAACAGATTGCACACGGCCCGCGCCACGATGTGGGCGGCCGAGTGGCGGCGCATTTCTTCTGTTATGTCCATTTTCTTCCTAGTTTCTCCTTATGGAGGATATATTTTACTATTGTTTCGGACTCAAAACAAGGGGAAATTTAGAAACTGCGGTTGCGGACACCGTATGGGATGCGGTATAATGGGGTCATGAGAAAACCATGTTTGTTGGCATGCGCTGCTCTTTTGGCCGCGGTTGCGTCAGGAGAAGAGTGCGCGCGCTTCGGCTTTGACGAGGCGCAGGGCTCGTGCACGCTTGATGCCGTGCACGGGATTGGCGCCGTGTTCGCCGGTGGCGCGCGCTGGGGGCAGGGTTCGTTCGGCACGGCGCTTGCCGTCGGCTCGAAGCGCGCGGCTGTCGAGGTGGATGCCGTTCCCGGCATTGACGGCGGCGACGAGGTGACGCTCTTCCTTCGCTTCCGCAAGGAGGGAAAACCTCGGGGAAGCGACACTCTTGTCGCTTCTCCAAAGGATGGGCGTTCGGGAAGCGGCAAGAGTGCCGCTTCCCCGAAATATCCGTGTCTGCTCACCTCCGACGCATGGAGCGGCGTGGGCGGCACGCTGTTCTTCTCCACAGGCCACGACTTGACCGTGCGGCTGCGCGAGGGTGGACGCGAGACGGGCTGGTGTGCCTTCGCCAACATGCCTACAGGACGATGGGCGTCAGTCGCGCTTACCTTCAAGCGCCCGAACGTGACCGTCTACGCGGATGGCCGTCCGGTCAGGAAGGCCGTATGGGACCATCCCTTCCTGCTCGGCCGCACGCACATCGGCGCATGGGGCGCGGACTCCTTCGGCGGACTGATCGACGACTTCCGCGTGTGGAACGAGGCGCTGCCGCCAGAACGCATCGCCGCGATCGCAACCGAGGCGCCGTGGAACAACGCCGGTGCGGCGGAAAAGTACCTCTCCACTGCGGGCTCGCCCGTGCTGACGCTTGACGGCGCAGATTCGTCGCTCACACTGGACTCGACGGGGGCTATCTCCTCCCTGCGCGAAAGGGCGACAGGACGCGAACTTGCCGCGGAGCCGACGCCGTTTGCGCGCGTGTTGCTTGAGAGCGGACGCGAGCTGCGTCCCTTCCGCCTTGAACGGCGCGGGGCGGATCGCTTCGTCTGCCTCTTCCCGTTCCGCACAGGTACGGCGGAGTTCTCCGTGAAGCCGTTCCCCGGCGGCTGGACGTTCACGGTCGAGAGCCTCGACGTGCAGGGCGCGCGCACGCTCGCGTTTGCGCGCGTCACGCCCTCCTGTGCGAAGTGGAAGGGCGGCTTCGCGAACGCCTGGAGCGACGAGCAGTCCGCCGTTGCGGTGCGTGCGGCACAGCTCGCAGGCGAGCCGTCGTACCGTGGCGGCGCGCTCGCGGTGTGGGTGGACGCCGCGCAGGCTAAGGGACAGCGCGCCCTTCTCGCGGCCGGTCCGCGCGCAGGCTTCCGCAAGCAGCTGCAGGAGATGACGAAGGCCGCGGGCGTGCCGCAGAGCGACTGCGGCGGCGCATGGTCGATGGGCAGCGAGCAGGCGCGCCGTAGCTACGTCTTCGCGAGCATCCAGGACGGCGACATCGACTACTGGATCGACCTCGCGCGTCGCTCTGGCTTTTCCATCATCCACCTCAACGACTACTCGTGGTCGGGCCTGCTCGGACCCTACCCGATCAACCCGAAGGCGTTCCCGGGCGGCATCGACGAGATGAAGCGCGCGGCGGACCGTGTGCACGCCGCCGGTCTCCAGATGGGCATCCACTCGCTCACCGGCTGCATCAACCCGCGCGCGGACTGGATCCACCCCATCTGCGACACGAACCTCGTGGCGGACCACATCTACACGCTCGCCCAGCCGCTCGCGCCCGACGCGACGGAACTCGTGGTCGAGGAGCTGCCCGGCCCGAAACACTCCACCGTCTTCACCTACTCATCCAACGGCAACGTCCTGCGCATCGGCGGCGAACTGATACAGTACACGGGCATCCGCCGTGAGAAGCCGTACGCGTTCACGGGACTCACACGTGGCGCGTTCAAGACGACGAAGCTCGCCAGCACGATCCCCGCCGGCGCGCGCGTGGACTACCTCCACCAGCGCTACATCGCCTTCTACCCCAACCCCGACTCGCCGCTCGCGGAGAAGCTCGCATCGCGTCTCGCGGAGGTCTACAACTTCTGCGGACTCGACGACTTCTACTTCGACGGCTCCGAAGGCATGGGCACGCGCTACGGCATCGACGCGATGCGCCACAAGATCTTCGCCAAGTTCGCGCGCAACAACGGGCACTCGGCCTCCGTCGAGGCGAGCTGCGGCGGCGCGAACAACTGGTGGTTCCAGACGCGCATGGCAACCGTGGACCATCCCGTGTGGGGCGCGAAGCGCTTCCACGACTGGCACATCACGTGGGCCGTCGACAACGGCCGCAACGCGAACTTCCTCGAGCCGCAGATGGGCTGGTGGGCGCCGCGCGTGGCCACGTCTATTGCGCGCGGACACTTCACCGACGACATGGAGTACTTCGCCGGAAAGAACGCTGGGCACGACGCGGCGATGTCCGTGCAGGGCATCACGGCGCGTCCGCTCCCCGTGGGCATTCGCCGCCAGCTGGCGATCCTCGGATGGTACGAACACGCGCGCCTTGCGCGGGCGTTCACGGACGAGGCGAAGGCCTACCTCGCCACGCCCGAGACGGAGGCGCGCCTGCGCCAAAGTAATGGCGGCACGTGGTGCTTGACGGACATGGAGTCGTATGTGCACCGTGCGGGTTTGCCTTGGACGCGCACGTGGACGGTTGACGGCGGCGCGACGAGGCGCCCGGCCGCGCTCCGCGTGGAGGCGCTCTACGCGCCCGGCGCCGAGTCCACGGGCTGCACGCTCGCAGGCGCAGATGCATTCACGCGTATGCAGACCGCGTCCGCACAGGGCGTGCGCGTGTCGTTCGACCCCGCGTGCACAGACGCCGCGCACGGGCAAACGTTCAAGCTCTCGGCGTCCAACGCCTCCGCGCCGCGCAACGGCGCGTGGGCACGGGCGCGTCTCGCGTTCGACTTCCCCGGTCTCGACATTGGCGCGAAGCGCACCGTGTTCGGCGCGTGGGTGAAAGGCGACGGGTCGGGGGCGCTCCTCAACCTGCAGCTGACCTCGCCGGGCGAATACCACGGCGGCACGGCCGAGCATTACCTGCGGCTCGACTTCACGGGCTGGAAGCTCGTGAAGTTACTTCTGCGCGAACGCGACTCGGCGCAGTTCTGCCGGTACCAGTGGCCGTACGGCGGCTACGCGGCGATCTACCGCAGCATCGTGTCGGTCAACCACATCGCCTCGTTCTCGGCGTACCTGAACGACATTCCGGTGGGCGGATCTGCATCGGTCGAGATCGGCGAGGTGTCCGCGTGGGAGATAGCCAAGAAGAACGTAACGGACGCAGCCGTGATCGTGAACGGGGAACGATTCGCCATACCGTTCGCGCTTGCGTCGGGCGAATATGCGGAACTCGAGGATGGCACGTGGACGAAGTACGCCGAGTCGGGCACGGCGTTGGCGCGTGTCGAGGCGTCGACGATGCCCACGCTCGCGTCCGGTGCGAACGCCTGCGCGCTCACGGCCCCTGAAGGTGCGCGCGCGGAGGTGACGTTCTTCGCGCTCGGGAAGACGCGTCCGGCCTTCAAGCCGCTGACGAAGCAAATGCGGGATGCGCTGCGCGTGGAAGCGCTTGCGCCGTTTGAGTATGCCCCGCAGCAGGGTCTCAAGGGGCCGTCCGTCGTGCCGGTACGTCTAGGCGAGCAGGCGTCACTCGTGGTGGAGGTGCAGGGACCGGTGGTAAAGCCGACGTTGACCTTCGGCGCAACAACCTACACGTTCGACGAAACGCTTGCGGCGGACGAATCGCTCGTGTGCCGTGACGGCCGCACCTGGAAGGTGGTTGTCACCGCGACAGGGAAGGCGCGCCGTATGGGTACGTTGTCAATGCCGCTCCCGACGCTGTACGGCTCAACGCCTTTCGCCTTCAGCGGAGAGGTGCCTCCCAACAAATCGTGCGTGGTCGAAATTCTGAAAGACTACGTCTCGCGATAAGATCGGGCGCATTTACCGCTGTCACAGACTGCCGCGGTTGACGAAATACACGGCGCCGACCATGCACAACATCGCCCAGAGATAGTCCCATCTCCACTTCTCGCCGATGTAAAACGTCACGAACGGCAGGAACACGCACACCGTTACCACCTCCTGGATGATCTTGAGCTGCGGCACGGAGAGTCCCATTGCATTGCCTAGCCTGTTGGCCGGCACCATGATCATGTATTCAAAGAACGCGATTCCCCAGCTGGTGAGGATTATCCCGAGAAGCGCGCCTATGCCTAGCTCGCCGCCGGGTGCCCTCCGGAGATGCCCGTACCAGGCAAAAGTCATAAAGAGGTTGCTCATCACGAGCAGCCCGATTGTCAGGACAACGCCCACGGGGCGCGATAGTGCATGAAAGTTCATGGACGATATTATACCACTTGTGGCCCATGCGATAAACGCAATTCCGCAAGATTCAGCAACGAGGCGAATGAACATCGCCAAATATCGTGCGGCGCAGAATATCCATAAGCGCTATGGAGGCCGTACGCGCCGGCGCACGCGGGAAAGCATCCGGATCAATCATCTCGTGCGCGCGAATTCGCCAAACGACTGTGCGCCCCGCGAGGTCATGCCAGGGCTGTCCCTTCGCGAGAACGGGCGGCTCGCACACCACTGAGACCGGCATCAGCGGCACGCGCGCGCGGATTGCGATCTGCGCCGCGCCGCGCCGCCACTGGCGCTCCTTCGCGTCCACTGGCGTGCGCGTGCCCTCCGGAAACACCATCAGGCTCACACCAGAGGCGAGAAGCTCCACAGCCTCGTCAACAAGACGCGCGGGATCGTCGTTCATCGGAAACGCGCCCTTCACGATAAGCGAGTAGAAGAAGTTGCGTCCTGCGGCCGCCTTGGCCACGGCAGTGGCGTCCGGCAGAAGCGACGCAAGCACCACCACGTCTATAAGCGTTGGATGGTTCGCCACCACCACGCACCCGCGCGCGGCGGCGAGGCGAGCGCGGTCTTCGCGCGATATCTCCACGCGGAAGAGACCGGTGGCGCGCCCAGCCCACACGAAGAGGCGCCAGCTCGCCTTCACGAGCGCGCGCTTCGCCCGCCCCGCGCGCAGAAGAGCAAGCGGAGGAAAGAGCACCGCGCCCAGCAAAAGGCTGCCCAGCGCATAGGCAACGAAGAAGAATCCTCCCAGAACGCTGCGCGCAAGATGCATGTCACACCGGCGCAAGCGAGAACTGCGCCGTGTCGAACGTCGCCGCCCGCCCCTCGAGAAAGTCAACGAAAGAATCAAACTGCGCAGGCGACGCGTCGGAACGGCGCAGCATAGCGCGCGCCGCGCCCTTGCCTTCTCCCGGCGCAAGCCGCACCGCGACGGAGCAGGCGGTCTGCGCCGGCTTCAGCGCACCTTCGTACATTCCGGGCGTCGCCTCCTCCGCATACACGTACAGCACCGGCCCGCCTACGGCCATGGCCTCCAAGAGCCCCATCTCAAGCGAACGCTCGCGCGCCGCCACCGCGTTGTATGCGGCCCTGTTTCCCGTTAGAAGCGAAAAAACGCCAGGAGCCGCGTTGTGCACCGACGCGGAAAATCCAGCAGGCGACATCTCCCCCTCCTCGTGGAACTGGCGCATCAGCTTCGCCGTGACGCCGATCTCTCCCCAGCGCGACGCGAACACCACCGGCACCTCTTCCTCCGGCCTCACGCGCCACGCCACGGCGATCGCCGCCCGCTCCACTTCCGTGAGCCGGCGCCGCGCAAGAGACGGCACGAACGAGACGTCCGGCTTCGGCGTCTCTTCCGTCGCCTTCCACACGGCATGAGCCTCGATTCTGAAGCTCAGAACTCTGTCTGCAACATTTTCGCTCATCGCAGAACATTATACCACATTTTCGCGTTTCCACATTCCACATCTCGCGATGGCCGCCGCAGCCGCCGCGAGCTGCTCCTTGGTGTGCGCGCTCATCACCGCCACGCGCAGCCTCGCCGCGCCGCGCGCGACCGTGGGATAGCGTATGGCCGAGACGAGGAAACCTTCTCTCAAGAGCGCCTCGGCAGCCTTCACCGCCCACCGCTCGTCGCCCACGATGATCGGCACGATTGCGCTCTCGCTGCGCGCCGCCACGCCATGCCCGGCAAGTTCTCCGAGGAAGAACGCCACGTTCTCCCTGAGCGCGGCCACTCGCCATGGCTCGGCCTCCAAGACGGCGAGCGCCGCCTCGCCGGACGCCACTGCCGGCGCGCCAGGCGCGGTGGAGAATATGAACGGACGCGACCTGTTGCGCAGGTACTTCACAATGACTCCGGCGCCGCAAGCGAACCCGCCCTCTGACCCAAGCGCCTTCGAGAGAGTTCCCACTGTGACGTCGGGATGGCCACATCCAAAATGCTCAACAAGGCCGCGTCCTGTACGGCCAACCACGCCCGTGGCATGCGCCTCGTCCACAACGGAGAACGCATCGTTCGCGCGGCATACGGCGAGGAAACGCGGAAGATCCAGGATGTCGCCGTCCATCGAAAATACGCCGTCCGAAACCACCACGCGGCGGCGGCAGGCTCGCGCGGCGGCGAGGCGGCGGGCAAGTTCGTCCATGTCGCCATGGCGGTACACCACCACGTCCGCCCCCGAAAGACGGCATCCATCGATTATCGAGGCGTGGTTGAGCTCGTCCGAGAACACCACGTCTCCCTTCCCCGCGAGCGCCGTGACCACTCCCACGTTCGCCATGAACCCAGTGGCGTAGAGAATCGCCGCCTCTTCGCCCTTGAACGCCGCGATGCGCCTTTCAAGCGCCTCGTGCGGAGGCTGCGTGCCGGTGGTGAGGCGCGAGCCGCCGCTGCCTGCGCCCCATGCGTGCGCGGCAGCCGCGGCGGCCCCAGTTACGCGCGGATCGCGGGCGAGGTCGAGATAGTCGTTCGAGGCGAGCACCACCACGTCGCGCATTGCGCCATCCAAGTCCACGCGCGCAGTCGGCCCAGTCGGCGAATGAAGCGCACGGCAGCTGCGTGAAAGCCCCGCCTGTTCGATCGCATCAAGCTCGCGGACTATTCCGTCGAGGCGGACCTCGCCCGGTGCATTCGGCGCAGACGGCGCCCCCTCCACAATAACGCTCTGCCTTTCAAGAAAGCGTATGCACTTCTCCACATCCTCTCGCGGACCGCGGTAGAGGAATATGCGCCCTCCGCAAGGATCACCCGCTTCCTTCATCACGGTGATTCGCTGATAGCCGATGGACTTCGCCGCCACGTATCCAGTCACGTAGCCAGGATCGTCAGAAACGCACACCTCTCCCACGATGCCAGGCGCGTTCGCCACCTTAGTCGCGAGCACCACCGCCTCGGCAAAGTGGTTCTTCCCGCGAAACACGCCGCAAACGGCAGTGTCCGCCGCGTCCATCCTCGTTGCGCGCACGCCCCGCTCTCGGTCTGGCTCAAGGCGCTCGAGCGTGTCGGCGTCCACAAGCATCGCGCCGCGCATCGAGTACGATTCGCGGAACAGCGCCATTATCTCATTTGCGCGCCCGACGCCGGCCTCGGCAAGAAGCTGCGCCGCGCGTGCGCGCCCTTCGGCGGCGGTGGACACTTCGTTGGTGGAGACGGCGAGCGCCTTGAGGCGCACCATCTCGCCAGGCTCCTCCACCTTGATGTTGATGAAGTCCGGCGTGCCCTTTTCGTGCGAAAGCGCCCTCTCGGCGAGCGCCGCCACGGCACGCGGCACAAGGCGCTCGTCCACGATCCTCTCCGCGCCAGACACGTGCTCGCCGCACCGCGACGCGCGCATCTTCACGCAAAATTCGCGAACCTCACTCATGGAAATCCCCCTGGCACTCCGGCCCGGGCGGGAGAGCGGCCACGCGCGCGATCGCATCCGCTATGCGGCGCACCGTGGCGGAGTCGGTGACGAGCGGCGGCATGGCGTACACGAAGTTGGCAAATGGACGCAGCCACACGCCGGTCTCGTCGATCACGCGGTCGATGTCGGCGCGCTCCGGAAGCCTTTCAACCTCCACCACGCCCGCCGCCCCGAGAACGCGCACGCCCTTCACGTTCGGCATCGCAGCAAGCGGCGCAAGCCCTTCGCGCAGCTCGCCTTCGATGTGCGCCACCTTAGCCGCGTAGTCTCCATTCGAAAAGAGCTCAAGCGAGGCGTTCGCCGCCGCGCACGCGAGCGGATTTGCCATGTACGTGGGCCCGTGCATGAAGGCGCCCACGTCGCCTCGCGAAATCACGTCGGCAACAGCCGAGGACGCAATAGTGGCGGCAAGCGTGATGTGCCCGCCCGTGAGCGCCTTGCCCACGCACATCACATCGGGCGCTGCGCCGGCGCGCGAATGGGCCCATAGCGGACCCGTCCGGTGGAAGCCTGCCGCAATTTCGTCGAACACCAGCACGAGGTCGTGCGCGTCGCACACGCGGCGCATCGCGTCAAGATATTCCGGACGGTAGAAGTTCATCGCGTTCGCCGCCTGGAACACGGGCTCGCAGATCATGCCCGCGATCTCGCCCTCATGCGCGTCCACAAGCCGCTCCAGCTCCTCCGCCCACTCCGCGAAGGAGGCGGGCG
>CAMIVJ010000051.1 GCA_946401765.1 uncultured bacterium
GTATGCTTCTTCTTCGGCGGCGGCGCATGCGACCGGATGCTCGGGCGCGAGAGCGCCGCGCGGAACTTTATTGACGTGAACTGCGTGAACACGATGGTGCTGCCCGCAATGGTGCTGCCGCCTCTGGCGGACGGCGACCTCAGGCAGGTGCAGTCCAAGGTTGACGCATTCCTCTTCAAGGTGTTCGATCGCGAGCGGCTTCTTTTCGGCAAGGTGTATAATGCCCTCGTTGAGCGCAAGACAATCGACCGCGCCAGCGTTGGCATTGAGATGCTTGACGACATGTGCGCGTGCGCGAAGCGCGCCTCCTCCGACTACGCGGAACTTCTGAAGTGGTTTGAGGCCTGGCACGCCGGCAAGGCGCCGAAGTTCGCGTAAGGCCGTGATGTGCCGCCCGCGAAGGCGAGCCACGCATTCACGCGAAGCGGTTGTTGCATTCAACCGCAGGATGGTGTAAACTGTCTTCATTGTTTTTGAGGTCAAGGGGTATGTCATCACGGAGCGCGGCACGGGAATCTCTATCGTGGTAGAAAAAGGAGAAGGAACGAAATGACGACAGCGGAAAAACTGGTAAAGATTCTGACGGAAAAGAAGATGACGTGCGCGACTGCGGAATCGTGCACGGGCGGCGGCGTTGGCTACACGATCACGGCAGTTTCCGGCGCGAGCGCCGTCTTCTGGGGCGGCGTGATCAGCTACGACAACTCGGTGAAGCGTGATGTTCTTGGCGTGCCGGAGGAAGTGCTGGCGACGAAGGGCGCAGTGTCGCCCGAATGCGCGGCGGCGATGGCCGAGGGCGCGCGGCGGCTCTTGAAGACGGATATAGCGGTTTCGCTTACGGGCATTGCCGGTCCGGGCGGTGGCACGGCGGAGAAGCCGGTGGGCCTCGTCTGGTTCGGGCTTGCCTCGTCGTCAAGTACCTCCACCGAAATGAAGATATTCCCAGGTGACCGAGAGAGCGTCCGCGCGTCGGCGATTGAATACGCACTGGGCCTTCTGCTCAATGCGGCGATCTCGACGCTACCGCTGTAATCGCCGGGCATCTCAGTCATCCAGGAAAGAATCGGTTTGTCATCATCTTGCACTTGAGGCGCTTGCAAGCTAAAGTATTTGCGGAGTATTGTTGACCGTGCAACGTTTCGCGTTCGGAGGAAATTGGCACCGATGTGGACTGAAATATGCTATACTAACGCCATTGGAAAAGAGAGGCATGAGCATGAAGTTCAACAAGAGGTTTCTTAAAAGAGTTTTGGCGATACCATCGTATTCGTATCGCGAAGAGCGGATGCGCGACTACATACTTTCGTTTGCGAAGAAGCGTGGAATCGCGGCAGCGATGGACAAGATCGGGAATGTGTATCTCACCAAGGGGGAGATCGCGAAGGGTGAATACGTGCCGTGCTTCGTCAATCACATGGACACGGTGCAGGAGCCCCAGTGCGCGTATGTGTTCAGGAATCAATGCCTGCCTGTGCGGGAGCGAAAGAACGAAGAAGGCAAGACGGAGCTGTACGTCGACGGATACGGCATAGGCGGCGACAACAAGGCGGGCGTCGCGATGGCGCTCGCCCTGGTGGATGTGCTGCCGAAGTGCAAGGCTGTGTTCTTCGTTGAGGAGGAGATAGGACTCGTAGGCTCGGAAAACATGGACTACGGCTTCCTCAAACACGTCTCTCTGCTCATCACGATGGACTGCTGGGGACGCGTCCGCACGGCGAGCGAATGGCGCAAGAACAGCGCGAAGATGTATTCACGCAGATTCTACGAGCAGGTTCTCAGGAAAGTGTACGAGCGTCATGGTGTGACGGTGATGGACCATCCGGCAAACACGGACGTGTGCAAGCTCATGATGAACTGCGACCTCTGCTGCTGCGACATTGGCAACGGCGGATACAAGCCCCATTGCCCCGATGAGTACGTGTGCGTTGAGGACTCGATCGCCGGTTATGAGCTCATCCTCGACCTCTGCCGCTCGCTGGACGGTCGCCGTGCCTATCGCATCACACCAGAGGAACGTGGCGGCTTTGTTTGACGGCTGTGCTTGACTTTCGATGCGCTGTATGCAGGTGCGAAGGCAGAAGTGCTTTTCTGAATTAGGGTGTGCAACCAAAGGCGATTCTCTAGCGATTGAGAATGTTAATTAGTCCAGGACCTGAAAACGGAAATAGCCATGGCATTGAAAGTATACTACAGTGATAGAATCGAAGACCTTGCGGTGCATCTGAAGGATCGGTTGATAGCGGAACGGCAGCGTAGCGATCCATTTGTCTTTTCGCAGGTGGTCGTGCCGAACACTAACATCGCCAAGTGGCTGCAGATACGCGTGTTTGCCAAAGAGCAGAAGCTTTGCGCGGGAATCAAGTTCCCGTTCATCGAACAACGTCTAACCGAGCTGATGTCGGCGAACCTCCCCGAAGGAACCCCGTTCTCGCTCTTGCCGGACAACGCCTACGCGAACGCCATTATGTCCGCATTGCTCGCCACAAGGGATTCGCTTGAAGAGTTCGACGCCCTTGCACCGCTTCGCGCATACATCTCAGGCGATGACGGCAGAGGCGAGTTGAGGATCGTCACGCAGCGCCAGGCCCGGATGGCCTGGCAGCTCGCCGTGAAGATGGCAGACCTCATGGACCAGTATGAAGTGCGCCGACCGGAGATCGTGGAGAGATGGGTTATGGGAGGCGGCGGTAGCGGGGCGACCGCCTTACCGAGGGGGGGAGCGGATGAGATAGAGGCTGCGGAGGCCGCGTTGGCGCGGATTCTCTGGGGACAAAGCGGCGTATTCCCACCTGACGGCGAAAGGTTGTCGTTGCGGCAGCTGTACGACCGCGTTTGCTCCACCCCGCCCAATGGTAATCGGCAGACGATTTACTTCTTTGGTCATTCCACGCTATCGCTCCTTCAGGTAAAGATCCTTGTGTGGCTTGCGCGTACGCACGATGTGGTGTTCTACCACAACAATGTCTGCCTTGAGTACTGGGGCGACATTGAGACGAAGGCGGAACGCATCAATCGTCTTGGCAGTAGCCATGCAGAAGAAGAGGATTTGTCCGTGGAGAACCCACTGCTCCAGCAATGGGGCGTGGCCGGACGTGAGACAATGCGTCTTCTCGTTGAACTGGAGGAAGAGAACGACGGGCAAATCGACTTCGAGTGGACGTGCGTGGCCGATTCCGAATCCGCGCGACCACTCACGCTGCTTGGACGAATCCAGGAGTCCATCTGCCACCGAACGAGCGAAGTCGAAAGAGTACCGCAGGATGCTTCGCTTCAGGTCGTCGGCGCACCGGGAATCAGACGCGAGGTGGAGATGGTGTACAACGCCATAATCGGAAGCGTCTGGAAGCCGAAGGACTCCGGTGAGCGTCCATGGCCAGACTGCAGTTTTTCCGACATCGCCGTGCTAGTGCCCGACATGGCCACATACCGCCCAATCATCGAGGCTGTGTTCGACGCGCGCGGCGAGGTGCCGTATGGGCTCATCGACACGACTGCGTCGGAGGACAGCAAGTTCCTCGCTGGATTCCTAGCCCTCGCCGATCTGTCACGCCGCGGACTTACGCGAGAGACGTTGTTCGCCGTGCTGGACAACCCATGCGTTCAGAAGGCGCTGGATTATTCCGCCGCTGATGTCACGAACTGGAAAGAACTGACCGCCGCGATAGGCGCGTTCGATGGTTTCGAAGGACGTGATGGAGAGTCGATGTTCAACTGGGACTGGGCGCTTTCGCGTCTCCGCCTGGCGCGTGTGGCCGACAGTCTGCCGGTCGTAGGCGAACCTGACGAAGACTTGCCTCTTGTCGGCGAGGGCGGTGACTCGGCGCTGCGGCTTTCCGAGATCGTTGAGCTTCTGTACCGCAAGACGCAGGCGGCTTTCCGCAGTGGCGCGGATCGCCGTACGCTGCCGTGCGCCGTTGAGCTGTTCGACCAGGACCGGGGTCCGAACTGGGCGTACGTGCTTACACGGCTGATGAACGACTTCCTCGCCGTGCCCGATGACGACCTTCTTGAGTGCAACGTGCAACGTCAGATCGTACAGGCGCTGAACGGCCTCGCGTCCCTCCCCGGTGTTCAAGACTGTGAAGTGGCGTTGGCGGCGGTGGAGCAGTTCGTTGGCGGAATATCCTGCCGCCGGGGCGGCTACCTCACGCACGGCGTGACCGTGGCGGGCCTGCAGCCGATGCGTCCAGTGCCGTTCAAGCAGGTGTTCGTGCTGGGCCTGGGCGCGAACGGTTTTCCCGGACGCACCAGCTCTACAACGCTTGACGTGCGCGGGGCGGGGTGGCGCCTTGGCGACACCGCCCTGCCGAAGGTCAACCGCTACCTTTTCCTGGAGACGGTGATGTCGGCGAGGGATCGACTTGTCTTATCCTATCAGAACCGCGACATTGAAAAGGATGCGGAACTGTTCCCGGCTGGAATCGTGCGTGAACTCGAGGACTTCGCAAGTGCGGCCATCATCAAGGAGCCGTTCAAGGAGTTCAAGGACTATCCGCTGCTGGAACGTGGAGAGCTTGATGGAAAGGGTTTCAGTCCAGTCTGCGACGTGGCATGGGTGAAGGATGATCCGCAGGCGGGGATTCTGCCCACATATTCGAAGCTCGCGCGCATGATGGCGCGCGAGCGGATTGGAGCGGCAGGACCATTTCTTGGCGTTGCCATTGGTAGTGCGGAGTGTCCTCACTCCGCCGCTGACGAAGCGGATTCCTTCCATCCTGAATCTAACTGTGAGATCTCGGCCAGGGAATTGGCTGAGTTCCTCAAATCGCCGCTGCGCGCCGTGCTGAGCGGGCGCCTAGGAGTTGCGATCGAGGGCTATCGCGACAGGGAACTGGATGCAGATTCGCCGCTCGGAGTGTCCAGCGGACCGGCCGAATGGAAACTTGAAGGTGCGACACTTGACGGTGATGACGGCTTTGAAAGATTGTTTCGCCAGATGCAGCTTGCGGGAGAACTGCCTGCGGGCTTCATCGGGGATTTCGCAAAGGAGAGCCTCGTCGCAGGATTGTCGGATTCGCTTGATGCGCTGCGCGAATTCGCAGAGTCGTTTGGCGTGAAGAAAGGTGTTGACCTCGCCTCGCTCACTTCGCGGCAGCGTGTTCCCGCAATGATAAAGCCCGCCGACGGCAAGTCCGTGAAAGTTCAGTACGTGGCCGAAACTCCGAACTGGACCGAATCCGAAGATGGCGTCTCCGTGCTGGTGACGGGTTATCTTAAGGAAGTGTCGGAAAGATCGCGGCCGATCGACCGAACGCTCGCGCCGTTCATTGCCTTTCTCATGCACCTGACGGATGGTGCTTATGCAGATATAGTTACGCCTCAGACCCTGCGCGTGGGCGTGATCGACATTGCAAATGGGACGACTGCATCCTGGCGATGGAGCGTTGTGCCTGCGGAGGCAAAAGACTATCTAGAAGAGCTTACGTTGCACTACCGTGATTTTCTTGGCGCCACCAAGCGGCCATCCAGGTATAAGGACTTCACATACAGGAAACTTGCAAAGGCGCTAGAATGGGATCAAGACTGCGACTGGAACGGCATTCTGGAGAGGTTGACGGCGAAGGAGTGGCATGGCAACGCAAAGAAAAAGAGCTTCAACAATGCGCTGGTCGTGGAGCTGGCTTTAGAAGAGTGTAGGTGCGATCCGACGGCGGAGGAACTGAAGGATCTGTACGAGAAGTTCTATAGTCTGCCGATGTCGGGAAAGCTGGATGACGCGGGGATGGGAGGTGCGCAATGATACGCAACGACGAGTTCATCGAGAACTGTCTAGGCGCGAACGATTCAGTCTGGAACAAGTTGCGATATGACAGGGACGGCATAATCGAGGCGTCCGCCGGAACTGGCAAAACGTACGCGCTTCAACGCATTGTGCTTAAGCTCGTGGCGGAGAGAGAGCCCGTCAACGTCAAGAACATCCTGCTAGTGACTTTCACTGAAAAGGCGGCCGGCGAGCTGAAGGACCGCATCCGCGACATATTGACGGAGGCGGGATTGCTTCCGTCTGACTTTGACGAGACGACGATCTGCACCATCCACTCTTTCTGCCGCGAGATACTCTCTGAATACGCTTTCGAGAACCGCGTGCCGATGCAGATGGAGATCGGCGGCACAAACGGCGATCTCGTTCATCGCGCCGTGCGCGCGGCGCTTCTAGGCAATGACTTCAAAGCGCGGTACGGGGATGTGTTCGATGCGTACATGAAGGTTGCAGACCTGAAATCCACTGACGATCTTGCCGTTGCCGTCGAGGCGATGCTGAAGGAATGCGCGCAGCGGGATCAACCGCCGGCGGCGCCTCAGCGCCTCGATGATGCCATGCGGAGCAAACTATCCGGCATCGCCGCAAGAATGAGCCTCGACTTTGCCGGTATAACCGTCAACGCGAGAGCCATGCAAGGTTTTGAGGGTGCCTGCAGCGCGATTGGGGCAGAGATCGGAAATCTTGCTTCGGAAGATTTGCCTACGTTCATTCAGTCAGTAAACGTATGTGCCGCAAACAGCGGAAAGTTGAACCCATCAGTGAATGGACATGGTAGAGGTGTAAGGCTTTTCGATATTCGTGCCGACATCAAAGAATTCGCCGAGGCGCTTGCTGAAGTCCAGGAGGTGCTTTCCGCACAGCTTGTGGCAGATCTTGCATTTCTCGCCTGGCCGGAGTTCATGCATCTCAAGGACGAAGCGGCCATGCTCACGTTCGATGACCTGGTGACAAAGGCGTACCATGTGATCAGGAAAGAGGCTGAACGCGAGGATGCTGGCACGCGCAGCGCACTCATGGATTCAATACGCAGCCGCTACCGCATCGCGCTCGTTGACGAGTTCCAAGACACCAACGAGAAGCAGTGGACGATCTTCCGCAGCCTGTTCTCATCTCGCGTAAACCGCATAGACGGTGACGGCGCGCCAAATCCCCGCCAGGGGTTTCTGCTCGTCGTGGGCGATCCGAAACAGGCCATCTACAGTTTCCAGGGGGCGGACGTTGCCACATACCTTGCGGCCAAGGGAGAAATCACCGGCGGCGAAGGGGCACAGGAAATGCAGTCGCTAGACAAGACGTTTCGCTCGTGCCGCCCGCTTGTGGATTCATTCAAGAAGATGTTCGGCGAAGCTTCCGGCTGGTTCGCAGACATGAAGGAGGGCGACGAGAGAATAGCCTATCCTGAAGTCGGATATCCGGAAGGGAACGAGAGGTTCCTTGGCCTGGAGGATCTGACGGGACGCGACGCCGTGACATTGCTGGAATCGCTTCCAAAGCAGCTGCCAGGTGAATTGAAGGGGCAGCGCTCTGGATATGGAAACACCACTATGTGTCTGCCCGTGTTCATGCGGAATGCAGCGCGCGAGATGAAGCGGCTGTGTGCGTTGAGCGTGGCGTACAGGACGACAGATACAGAGACGGGGCAGCCGATTGGCCACAAGATCCGGTATGGCGACATGTGCGTACTTGTAAGAGGTGGTGTCGAGGCGAAAGTGGTAAAGCGCGTGCTGGCGGAAGAGGGGATACCATATAGCCACTACAAGGAGCGTGGCATCTATGGATCGGTGGAGGCGGAGGCGCTGATAGCACTGTTTGATTTTCTAGCCGAACCAGGACGGTCTGGAAACCTTGCAGCACTTCTCATTACGCCGCTCTTCAATGTCCATCCGTCGGAGCTCGAGGCGTGGCTTGCGAGCGGCGACAAGGCGCTTGCCGATCTCGTGGAACGATGGCAGGAGCTTTCGGCGAAACGTTCCTGGATCGCGCTTTTCGAGAGCGTGATGAACGATACGGCGCTGGCGCATCCCGCACAGGGCGACTACGAGTACGATCGTCGGTGGACGGCGTGCAGGCAGATTCTCGACAGGCTGCTTGCCGAGAAAGGGCATTCTGCTCTTTCACCGGGCGAATTCGCCGCGCTCCTGCGCTCTTGGCGCAAAGACGACCAGCGTTCGGGGGAGAATGGCGCCCTTCGCCAAAAGGAAAACGAGAGCGACAGCGTGCAGATCATGACGATGCACGCTTCAAAGGGACTTGAGTTCAAGGCAGTGTTCATCGCATCGGGATTCAGTGGACTCAAAGACGGCGAAGATGCAGATGAGCGCAAGCGCCTATACTACGTGGCGCTGACGCGCGCCGAACACAAGCTCTACCTTCCATGGACGCAATGGGATTCGCATACGCGAAATGTGCAAAGGCAGAGCGTGGAGGAGCGCGGGCTTGGGAGCGTGGGCTCGCCACTATTGGGGGATGGATTTCTCTCACGCGCGATCAGGGCGTGTTTCGAGAGACCTGTGGTTTTGAACGGCCAAGATGGCCGTTCTCCCAGTGATGATTGCAGTACGAACGGGCAGGATGCCCGTTCTCCAAGGGATGCGGCGATCCCCAAGATTTACGAAGTGGGATATTTGAAGAATCTGCGGCTGAAATGGGATTCGTTCAGTTCGCTCAGTCACAGTGACGGAACGAACAAGATAGTGCCATCTGCCGAAAACGAGACGGATGAATCGTCCGCAGGCGGATCGTCTGCACAGAAGCCCATGGCCACGCTTCTTCCGCGCAACAACGTTTCCGGCAATGTGTTCCATGAAATAATGGAGACGCTGTGCGGAGGGAACGAGTTGATCGGCGCTTTGGGATTTGCGGTTGGGGAAAAAACGCTAGCCGAGGCGCTTGAGGAGACTGGTCCGCTGATGGAACTCGTGCGTCGGACGATGCGTCGTAATGCGCTGGGCAATCAGAAGAGAGGCGACGATTCCACAGAGAGGACGCTTGTCCGTATGGTCTGGCGCGCGCTGAACACGCGCATTGAAATCGGTGAACGGGAGATCTTCCTGAAGGACATTCCGTTCGCAGACCGCCTTGCCGAAGTCGAGTTCGTTATGGACGAGGCGTCCGTGCTGGAGGAGGATGCTCTGCACGCCGCAGACGTCGTTCGCGACGGCGCGTTCAACGGCAAGATAGACCTCTTGATACGTCCAGACGGCAAGGATGGTGCCGTGTACGTGCTGGACTGGAAGACGAACTCGCTCGTCGACTATGGCGAAGCGAGCGTCGAGGCGGGTATGGAGGCGGCAGGGTATCCGCTCCAGTTCCAGCTCTATTCGCTTGCCGTCGCAAGATGGCTAGGACGCGAAAAGCTCGCCGGCGTGGCATATCTCTTCGTGCGCGGCGGTGAACACGGCGAAGCGAGCGGCGTATATAGCCGCGTCATGGACGACATGATGTTTGCGAGCTGCCGTCAACGAGTCATGGATGCCGTTTCGCATGGCAGGTAAGGGGAGGATGATCGACATGGAAGTCGCGGAGATTGCCAGGCGGTTGAAACTGTTCGGGATACCGCATGAAGATACTCAAGGCGTGCGCGGGGTTTTGGCACGGCTTGTCGCCGCACAGTCGCTTTCTCTGGGCGAATTGCAGACGGCGCGCGACATCGTAAACCGGAAGGAATGCAAGAGTGAGGCGGTGTACCTATTTCTGGCGGCGATGTTCATTTCGCAAAGCGGGGGGAATGCCTTTCTTCGTCCGGAGAAGGGTGCAGCGCTCCTTGAGAAGGCTGGATATCTGGAAGATGCCGCCGATGAGATAATATCCAATGCTGAACATGCCGAAACTGTACGCGCCTTGTGGAAGAAGGCCCAGGCGGCGGCAGAGGAACTCGATGGCGACGTGGTCGTGAAGCGGTCCTATGCAGGTGGAGAAGGCTGGTTCTTCAAGAGAAACCTCTCAGCAGTCGAGGCAGTGTCGAAGGCTCTTGCCAAGCATGCGGCGGATGGCAAGGCGGATCGGTCTCTTGCCGCCGACAATCCACTCTCGTCTGATGAACTTGACGCCGCGATCAAATTCAGAGGAATCAAACTGAACAATGAGCAGATCGAGGCGGTGAAGCGGGTGGCACAGAATCGTTTCGTGGTGGTGACGGGCGGTCCTGGAACGGGGAAGACAACCGTAGTATGCGCCATGCTTCGCGTGCTTATGGCGCGGGGGCTTGATCTGGACGAGATTGCTCTGGCCGCGCCTACGGGACGCGCCGCACAGCGCATGGGCGAAGCGCTGCGCAATCAGTGTGCTAAGGCAGAAGGTCTTGGCGAAGAGACGCGCAGGAAGATCGAATCGCTTGACGGCTCCACGATCCACTCTTTGCTGGGAGGTTTCCCGCCGAACTGGAAGTACACGGAAGAGAACAAGCTGCCGCTCAAGCTGGTGGTGGTGGATGAGTCGTCGATGGTCGATGTGCACATCATGAAGGCGCTGGTCGCAGCGCTGCCGGACGATTGCCGGCTTGTGCTTTTGGGCGACAAGGACCAGTTGCCCTCCGTGGAGACGGGTGCCGTCCTTGGCGACATCGTCGGCACACGGGATGCGAAGTTTGTCGTTCGCCTGACCGTGTCAAATCGATTCCCGGAAGATTTTGCGAAGTGTGCCATAGCGGTCAACGAAGGCAAGGCGGAGGATTTTGCAAATGTGTCGCCTGAGCTGTCTTGGGGAAATATCGAATGGCTTAATTCATTCGACTCTGCGGAAACGAGATGCTTCCGTTGTGTGTTTCCGGAAAACTCTAATTCGTCCGCATGTCATGACCTACTGATGAAGTGGGCGGAGCATTATGGCCTGTTGGAAGGCGGACGCCTTGTGAATCTGGCATCGGATTCAATATTGAAGGACGACGCGGCATTGACGGAGGGTACGCTCTCCGAGAAGGCAAAGGCCATTTTTGCGGAGCTGGATCGTTCAAGGATTTTGACAGTTGTCAGAAAGGGTCCGCATGGCGTGGATGGCGTCAACGAACTTCTTCTCAAGGCACGTTTCGGTGGGCGATTGCCGTTCAATCCGCTAGTGAAGGCGGGAGTGCCTGTGATAATCACGCGCAACACGCCATCAAAGAGACTCTGGAATGGCGATGTTGGCGTGACCGTGGAGGGAAGATCGGGCATGGTGGTGATGTTCCCACGCGGAGACAAGGTAGTGAGTTGCCCAGTTGGACTACTGCCCGAGCATGAGCTCGCGTATGCGATGACGGTGCACAAGAGCCAGGGGTCTGAGTTCGAGAACGTGATGGTGGTGCTGCCGGATGACAAGGAGCATCCTCTTCTCAACCGTCAGATAGTTTACACGGGCATCACGCGAGCGAAGAAGCGCGCGGTGATCGTGGGAACCGGGGGAACGCTGAATGCGGCGCTTTCGCGGAAGATCGAGCGCGACACGGGAATCGCACTTGGCGGCGATTGCGCTTGTCATCGAATGCTTTCATCTGACATGTGACGGAGGAGAGCGTGGTGTGGCTCCGATGTACAGCGCAGAGGACTTCTTCTCGGGGAAGGATGCGGCGGACGACTTAGATGAAGGAGCCTCAAGCCGTGATAGAGATATTTATTTCTGGCAAGCGGCAAGAGGTCGCGGATTATGGTATAATGGCATCAAACAGTAAAGGAAGTTAAGAGACCACTAGAGAAAACGGCATATGAACTGGATGATGTTCAAAGACGGCGATGGAGATACGTTGAAATCTTGGGAAGAATCCGCTACGGATTGTCTCAAGAAGGTGTC
>CAMIVJ010000052.1 GCA_946401765.1 uncultured bacterium
TACAACAGGCTCCCCCATCTGCTCGTGCCCATCATCAACGACACAAAGAAGGTCGTATTCGCCCTGCGCTCGGCCGTCGTCGAGATGGACCGCCGACTGAAGATGTTCTCGCGCGCCAACTGCAGGAACATCGTGGACTTCAACAACCGCAAGACCGTGGTGCAGCCCGACATGCTGGGCGGCGGCGACGAGCTCGTGGGCGATCCCGACATGCCCCGCACCGTTCCCTACATAGTCATCGTCATCGACGAGGTGGCGGACGTAATGCAGGCCGCGAAGAAGGAGGTGGAGCCCGTCATCGCCCGTCTCACCGCCCTCGCCCGCGCCACCGGCATCCATCTCATCCTCGCCACTCAGCGCCCCGACGCGAACATCATCACCGGCGTCATCAAGTCCAACATCCCTGGGCGCATCGCGTTCAAGACTTCGTCCTCCATCGACTCGCGCACCATCCTCGACGCAACCGGCTCAGAACTTCTCATCGGCAAGGGCGACATGCTCTTCAGAATGTCCGACGGCCGCCTCCTGCGCGCCCAGGGCTCGTACATCTCCGACGAGGAGATCGGCCGCATCGTGGACTTCATCGGCGAACACTCGACCGTGCAGTTCGACGAGAAGCTCACCAAGCGCATGGAGAAGATCAAGGAGGCCGACATCGAGGACGAACTTGATGGCGGCGAGGAAGGCGAGGAAGGCGGCGAACAGCAAGCCATCGAACCCAGAGGTGCCGCAGTCGGCGGCATTCCTCCTCCCGCCGGAATGTCCCTAAACAAGGAAGAGGCCCTCTACCGCAACGCCCTAGAAGTCCTTCGCGACACGAAGCGCGCCTCGATCTCGCACTTTCAGCGCCGCATGGGCATCGGCTACAACCATGCCGCGCGCATCGTGGACCTTCTGGAGGAGCGTGGCGTGATCGGCGCGGCAAAGTCCGGCGCGGGCCCCCGCGAGATACTGCTAGACCCGGAAGCCCTCCTCAACGAGATGGACGGCGCCGCTCCAGCCGCCGATCCAGACCAGGTCTCCATGCCGGCCGACGGCACTGGCGACGACGATCCCTTCGGCTTCCCGCCCGAGGGCTGAACAAGACTTCCACCAAATTTCACGGAAATATGGTATAATCATCGACAGGCAATTTTTGAGAAAAACGATTCCCATCAAGCCGAAAGGACTGAAATGAGCTTTGGACAGACTCTTCGCAACGCACGAGAGGCAAAAGGCCTCACAGAATCGCAGGTGGCCTCGCAGACGCGCATCCTCGTGCAGATCATATCCGACATGGAGAAGGAGGATTTCCACCGCATTCCCGCCCCAATCTACGGGCGCGGCTTCGTGCGCCTATTCGCCGAATGCGTCGGGCTCGACCCAGCCCCTCTGATCCAGGAATTCATGGAGATCTTCGAGGGCCGCCGCCCTCCGCTTTCCGCCATTCCCATGCCACCGCCCGCCCCACCTCCACCGCCTGCCCCAGAGCCGCCGCCCGTGGCCGAGCCTCCCCCTCCGCCATCTGAGCCGATTCCCGAAGCCCCGCCCGCGGTGGCGCATGAGGCCTTTGCGCCAAGGCAAGCTACCTTCTCCACGGTTTCGCAGGAGCCTATCCCGGAACCGCCGCCCACACCCGCGCCGACGCAGATGCCAGCGCCAGAACCAGCGCCCGCGCCAGTGCCTCCGCCGATGATGCCGCAGCAGACCGCCACGGCCGCGCAGTCCAACCTCGACGTTTCGGGCCTTGAACTTTTCAACCAGGCCAACGACGCCATGAACGGCAGCAAGCCCTCAGAAGTGCCCAGCTTCGCGCCGCCGCCTAGCCGTCCGGCGCCATATCCACGCGACAACGGCGAGTCTCCGTTCCTTCCGCACTCGTACGAGAGCAGCGGTCCATCGGCGGTGGATCGCTTCCGCGAGAGCATCACGAACGTTTCAGGCAACGTGATCGACCGCGTGACCAGCATCCCGCGCAGCACATGGAGGATATGCCTGCTGTGCGTGGCCGCTCTGGCGATCATCGCGCTCATAGTCTATGCGTGCATCAAACTCTATCAGGCCACTGCGCGCATGCCTACGCCCGATCCGGTGGCGCAGGTGCCCGCTCCTTCGGCGCCCCCCGCGCCGGCTAAGCCCACTGCGAAAGCGACAAAGCCAGCCGCGGGCGCGCCAGTGAAAACGGCGCAGAACGCTAAGCCAGGCACGGCGACAAAGCCCGCCACCGCCAGCAAGCCTGGCAAGCTGAGCAGCACCGGCCAGAAGATTCCGTCCCTGTACGTGGACTAGACGACGCATGCAGTGCGAACTATGCCATAAAAACAAGGCCGAGAAGGCTATCACCATCAAGAAGGACGGCGCGGAGAAAGAGCTCTACGTCTGCGCCGCGTGCGCCGCGCAGGCCTCCGGGATGGACAAGAGGAAAAAGCCGAAGGCCGAAGGCGCGATTCCGCCATTCACCACTGGCGAAGGCGCAAACGTGCCCCCGCCGCTCGTCGAGGGACTCGTGAAGGCCACGCTCGACTTCATGAAAGGCATGGCCGAGGCCGAGGAGAACGAGCATCGCACCTGTCCGAAGTGCAGGTCGAACTGGGACCAGATATCAAAGTCCGGACGCATCACCTGCCCAGCATGCTGGAAGACCTTCGCGAAGAAGATCCGCGCCGAGTTCCTTTCCGGCGAGTTCGGGCCGACCCACACCGGCAGCGCCCCATCAGTGGACGCAATCGACGACAGCAGAGAAGCCGTGGCCGTTCTTGAGCGGGAGCTCAAGGCTGCAGTGGCGCGCGAAGACTACCGCACCGCGGCCGCACTTCAGAAGAAGATCGACGAAGCCCGCCGCGGCAAGGGGGAGAAATGAGCCTCTCCCGGAAACGCGGAGAATATCCGAACCTCGTGATCGCCGACGTGGTGGACGGCGGTACGCTCACGCTCTGGCGCAATCCGGCGGGCGCGAAGTTCGGCGAAAAGGACGTGTGGGAAATATCGTCCGAATGGGACTCCCCCTCCGGCCTCCATGCCGCATACTCCGCCCTTCAGGACAAAGAGGCCGAGCTCGCCAAGTCGCACGCGTTCGCGTGGGACTCGGAGTTCGGCTACCTTTCCCCCTTCCCGCACCACTGCGGCACGGCACTGCGCATTGAGGGGACTTTCCACCTCGAGGCCCTGCACCTCATAGGCGACCTCCCGCAGGCGCTCAACGCGATTCCCGCAATACGCTTCGAAAGCTCCAGCGTGGTGGAGGACGGCATACGCCAGGCCGCGCACCTGTTCCGCATATCGAACGCCGCAGTGCTCGGCATCAGCGAACAGGAACTGCTCGACCGCGCCAAGAACCTCTTCACCGACCTCGCCATGCAGGAGGTGAACGCGAGGCGCGCGCTCGTGGAGGAGATGCCGCGCGTGATCGAGGACGCAATCGCCCGATCCATCGCGGTGCTCCGCCACGCGAGGCTGCTATCCCCCGGCGAGATTCTCGACCTTCTTTCCCCTATAAGCCTCGCCGCCTCCATGGGCTTCATCAAGGGAATCACCGCAAACGAGACGCGCCGCCTCATGCGCGACCAGCTCAACGCCCCTTCGCTGCCCGAGTCGCGCACCACGGAGGACGACCGCCGCCGCGACGCGCGCGACGCCCGCCTCGCAGACCGTTTCAACAGGAGATTCGAAACCGTATCGCTCAACTCATACGCCGAGGAATGTCTTCTCTAGCCTACTCCCCGGCAATGCTTCACGAAGAACAACGCAACATGAACATGGAATACACTCCAAACGCAGAACGCGCGCTTGAGGGCGCCGTTGCGGCAGCTCGCCAATTCAACCACACCTACGTGGGCACAGAGCACATACTCTGCGCAATACTCGCAATCCCGAACTGCGAAGCCTGCCGTAGGTTCGAGCGCCTTGGTCTTGACCCGGACGAGCTGCGCCTGCAGATCGAACAGCTTTTCGGTCCTGGCGGCAACGCGCGCACGCTGGGCGACATCCCTCTCACGCCGCGCACGAAGAAGATACTCGAGCTCGCGAAGATAGAGGCGCAGCACCTGAAGTGCGACATGATCGGCACGGAGCACATCGTGCTCGCCATGCTCCGCGAAGGCGAGTCGCCCGGCGCGCAGATTCTCTTCCAGCACGACCTCGACGCGGAAAAGTATCTTTCCGCCACGCCGTCCGACGACGCAGCCGAACAAGACCCCTCGCCCGCGCCCGAAGGCGATGACGGAGAAGCGCCTGAAGGCGACGCGCCGGATGCGCCAGGCAAGAAAGGCAAGGACAAGACGCCCGCGCTAAACACCTTCGGCCGCGACCTCACCGCCCTGGCGCGCAAGGGCGAGCTCGACCCGGTGATCGGACGCAAGACCGAACTCCAGCGCATCGTGCAGGTGCTCTGCCGCCGCACAAAGAACAACGCCGTTCTCATCGGCGAGGCCGGCGTTGGAAAGACCGCAGTCGTCGAAGGCCTTGCCCAGGCGATAGCAGTGGGCGACGTTCCCGAGCGCATGCAGAACCGCCGCGTGATATCGCTCGACATGGCGCGCGTCGTCGCTGGCACGCAGTACCGCGGCCAGTTCGAGGAGCGCCTTAAGCAGCTCATCGAGGAGACGAAGCGCGTGAAGAACGTGATTCTCTTCCTCGACGAAATCCACACCCTGGTCGGCGCTGGCGGAGCAGAGGGCGCAATGGACGCGGCGAACATCCTCAAGCCCGCGCTCGCGCGCGGCGAACTGCAGGTCGTGGGCGCGACGACGCTCAAGGAATACCACAAGTCCATCGAGAAGGACGCCGCGCTCGAGCGCCGGTTCCAGTCCATCGTGGTGAACGAGCCCTCCATCGAGGACGCCGTCGAGATCCTCGCCGGAATCGCCTCACGCTACGAAGACCACCACAACGTGAAGTTCTCGCCCGAGGCCCTGCGCGCGGCGGTCACCCTCACCGCACGCTATCTCCCCGCAAGGCTCCTGCCCGACAAGGCGATCGACGCCATCGACGAAACCGGCGCGCGCGTGAGAATGAAGACCGCGGTGCGTCCGCCGGACTTCAAGGCCGACCAGGAGAAGATCGACGAGTATCACGCCAAGAAGGATGAAGCCGTGAAGGTGAGCGCCTTCGAAGAAGCAGCCAAGTGGCGCGATGCCGAGCTCGACGCGCGCAAGGCGCTTGAGCAGAAGCTTAAGGACTGGCGCGAACAGCATGCCGAGAAGACCATCGACGTGACGGAAGACGACATCGCCGCCACAGTTGCGTCCATTTCCGGCGTGCCTGTAGAGCGCCTAACCGAGTCCACTGCCGGACGCCTCCTGAACATCGAGCGCGAGCTAAACGCGTCCGTCATCGGCCAGTCCGCCGCCATCGAGTCCATAGCACGTGCCCTGCGCCGCTCGCGCGCAAACCTGGGCGATCCCAAGCGCCCCATAGGCTCGTTTCTATTCATCGGCCCCACGGGCGTGGGGAAGACGCTTCTCGCGAAGATGCTCGCGGAGAAGATATACGGCGACCCCAAGGCGCTGATTGCGCTTGACATGACTGAGTTCTCGTCGTCCTTCACCAGCTCGCGCCTCGTGGGCGCGCCGCCCGGATACGTGGGGTACGACGAAGGCGGACAGCTCACCGAGCGCGTGCGGCGCCGTCCGTACTCGGTGGTGCTCTTCGACGAGTTCGAGAAGGCCTCGAGCGAAGTCATGAACATGATGCTGCAGCTTCTGGACGACGGACGCCTCACCGACGGACAGGGCCGGCAGGTGGACTTCCGCAACACGATCGTGATCGCCACCGCGAACCTTGGATTCGACTTCGCGCGCGAGGGCAAGGCGTTCGGCTTCTCTCAGGAGACGCCAGAGACATCATACGACACCCTGCGCGAGAAGCTCACAGAGGAGGCGAAGCGCACGTTCCGCCCCGAACTGCTCAACCGCTTCGACGAGACGGTGGTCTTCCGCAAGCTCGGCCGCGAGGACGTCACGCAGATTCTCGACCTCGAGCTCGCAAAGCTCCGCACGCGCCTTTCCGAGAAGGACATGACGCTTGAGCTCGACAAGAAGGCCGTAGACTTCCTGTGCGACAAGGGAGCTGACGACGCGCTCGGCGCGCGTCCGCTTCGCCGCGCAGTGCAGCACTGGGTGGAGGATCCGCTTGCGGACCTCCTTCTGCGCGAAACGCTTGAGCCAGGGCGCATCAAGGCGACGCTCGACAAGGACGGCGCCGCGATCGTGTTCCGCCAGCCTAAGCGCGCGTAGCGCCCCGCCCTGCCGCCGCCAATGCGAACGCGCCTCCACATGCGCCTCGTGGCGCGCACAGCGGCGTGGTGCGCCGCCACGGCGGCAGTTGTCTTCGCCGTGTCGTGGGCGCTTATCGACCCGCATCTCGAGATGGCCGAAGACTATCCGTGCGGCACTCTTCTGCGCGACGACTCGGGCCGCCTTCTGCGCGTCACGCTGGGCAAGGGCGACGTGGACTGCCGTCCGTCATACGCGGCCGACCGCGACGACTGGATCGTTAAGGCGCTGGTGGCCGGCGAGGACCACCGCTTCTTCTCGCACTTCGGCGTGAATCCGCTCAGCGTTGTGCGCGCAACGTTCCAGAACGTGTTCGCTAGGCGGCGCATATCGGGGGCGTCCACTCTCACGATGCAGGCCTCTCGTCTCATCTGCCCGCATCCGCGCACACTCGCGTGGAAGTACGTGGAGTCGTTCCGCGCGATGCAGATCGAGCGCCGGCACGACAAGCTGTGGATACTCTCGCAGTATCTGAACCGCGCGCCGTTCGGCTCGAATCTGGTGGGAGTGGAGGCGGCGGCGAACGGGTGGTTCGGGAAGCGCGCGAAGGACCTTGGCCTCGGCGAGGCGGCTATGCTGGCGGGAATGGTGCAGAGTCCGTCGCGGTTCCGTCCCGACAGGCATCTGGACAGCGCGCTGAAGCGGCGCGACTGGGTGCTCACGCGGATGCTTGAGCTTGGCATGATAGACAGGGCACAGCACGAGGGAGCGCGTTCCTCAAGACCAAGGCTATTGCGCGGCACGAGGCCGTTCGACGAACCATTCTTCTGCGACTGGGCAATGCGCCACGTAGAACGGCGCTCGCTCTCAGGGCGCGACGTCACGACCACTCTCAACGCCGATGTGCAGGCACGCGCAAGGCACGCGGCCGACTCCGCCTCGGCCGGCGGCCTTTCCGCCGCCGCTGTCGTCATGAGGGCGAATACCGGAGAGGTTCTGGCTCTCGCATGCTCAGGCGACTATTTCTCGCCAGAGGCCGGCCAGGTGAACACGGCGCTCTCGCCGCGTCCCGCAGGATCGACGCTGAAGCCCTTTCTAACAGCCCTCGCATTCGACCGTGGACTCGTCACGCCAGACGAGCGCCTTGCCGACGTGCCAAAGGCGTATCACGGCTACAATCCGCAGAACTTCGACGCAACGCACCGCGGCACAGTGACTGCGGCGGACGCGCTCGTGCTGTCGCTGAATCTCCCCTTCGTCGAGCTTCTGCAGCGCGTGGGACTTTCGTCCTTTGGCGACACGCTGCGTTCGCTTGGATGCCTCAACATGTCCGATGCCGACGAGACGTACGGCCTTGGAATGGCAATCGGCAACGTGCATGTATCGCTCATCGAGCTTGTTGGCGCATACGCCTGCCTCGCAAGCGGCGGCACACGCGTGGAGCCGTGCGCGCTGCGAGATGAAGTGCAGGCGACCTCGGCGCAGCATGAATCGAGAATCTTTTCCAAAGGCGCCTGCTGGCTCGTGGCGGACATTCTTTCCGGCGAGGAGCGAAGCGCCGCCGCTCTCGGGCATGTGGCGGACGTAAAGACCGCTCGCTTCGCGTGGAAGACCGGCACTTCCGCCGCATACCGCGACGCCTGGACTGTCGCGTGGAACCCCGAGTACGTGGTTGGAGTGTGGTGCGGCCACAAGAGCGGACGCTTCGGCGACTCGACCGTCGTGGGCGCGCTTGCAGCCGCCCCGCACTGCTGGGAGCTGGCGCGCAGCCTCTATCCTGCGGACGAAGGGCCGTGGTTTGAGCGTCCACCCGAGGTGTTCGAGCGCGAAGTGTGCGGCGAAAGCGGACTTCCCGCCACGCCTGAATGCCCCGAAAGGCGGCAGGGGCGCGCCCTTCTCGGGCGTTCGCCGCACATCCTCTGCCCCATGCACCGCATCGGGGCGGATGGCGAAGCGGAGACGCGACGCGACGCCTTTGTGGACGCATACGCGGGCACTGCAGGCAAGGCGCGCCGCCTCGCGATACGCAAGCCCGACGACGGCGCCGTCTTTCGCCTCATCGGCTCGCTGCCGTCCCAGCGAATCGTCTGCACGGTGGCGGGCAACGTGGAGAACGGCCGGCTGTGGTGGTTTGTGGACGGCAAGGCCGCAGGCGAGACCGTGGGCTCGCAGAAGTTCGCCTGGCCGCCAGAACTAGGCGCCCACAGAATTTCGTGTTCCACGGCGGACGGCGTCTCGGCGTCTGTTTCCGTTACCGTTGTTGCGGATTGAACTTTTCTTCTTCTCAGGAACGACAAGTTCTTCTTCGGGCTTCCCGGTACCAGCAAGGCCCGCGAGGATTCCGCACATTGCGAGAGTGGCGACAAGCGAAGTGCCGCCGTGGGAAATGAGCGGCAGAGGAATGCCGGTCATCGGCAATGCGTTCAGAACGCCTGCGACGTTCAGGCACATCTGCACGCATATCGCGGCGGCAAGTCCGCACGAAAGAACCGCGCTGCCCTGCCTCTCCGCATCTAGGGAACGCGCCGCCGAAAGGAATGCCGCAGCGACAACTGCGGCCCATATCGAAAGCAGCACGGCGCAGCCGACGATTCCAAGATCCTCGGCGAGGGCCGCATACACGAAATCGCTGGAGACGATGGGAACGTAGTCGGCGTGTCCAAGGCCGAAGCCTGAACCGAAGGCGCCGCCGCGCACAATGGCCACAAGTCCCTGCAGCGTCTGCCAGCCCGCGCCCGTCGCGTCGGCAAGCGGATCGCGCCACACCGCGAAGCGCACGGCGAGATGCCCGACGGGGAATGCCGCCGCAAGCGCAAAGGCTGCAGCAATCGCGACAATTGCGCCAAGCCCCCACGCCCACGACACGACGAACAGAATCGCGGCGAACGTGAGAGCCAGCTGCGCAGCAAGGCCGAAGTCTCCAACCGCGGCGGCAAGGGCCACTATCGAACCATATCCGATGAACAGCATCGGTTTCGGACGCGCCTCGTCGCAGGCAAGGCGAGCCGCCGCGAATACTACCGCGCCAAGCTTCACAAACTCGGAAGGATTGATGAGACCAGGGAGGTAGAGTCCGCCTCTGTATCTTCTGCCGAAGACGATCAGCATCATCATCACGGCCGCGCACGCGCCCCAAGCGATCACGGCACCGCGTCTGCTTTTCAGAAGCCTCTCCGCCCTTCCGCCCGCGCATGCGAACGCGGCCGCGACGGCGCACACCATGCCAACCGTGGGCAAGGCAAGCCCCTGCGCGGCCTCGGCGAGGCGTACCTGAAAGGCGATGCCGAAAAGCGCCAAAACCACGGCGCCAAGTGATATGACGACGCGGCTCATCTATGGCATCCGGATCAATGGAGGACGGAGGCTGAAGTCGAAATCGCCTTGAGGCCTGCTCATCTCTTGAACGTCACCTGCTTCACTGCGGGAGTGGCCTGGGGACTTGGCTTGCGAATGAAGACGAGCGTATTTCCTGGCTCGAGCGTGAGCTCGATCTTCTGGCCGTCCGCCCACACGTCGATTCGACCGTCCGCCGGCCTTGTCACACGAGCCACCTTCACGGTCTTCGGCAGAGCCGTCCAGCTGCGCAGATCGGCTCCTGTCGTTGCCATCGCCCACGCTGCAACGGCCATCTGGGACATTCTGAGCGCCCAGTAGTCGGCCGAATTGCCCTTCTTCATCGCCCGCCTCTCGGCGGCGTCCGCTGCAACTCCCAACGCCACCTGCACGCCAGCCTTCACCATGGTGCGCGTGATCTCGCGGGCGATCGCGCCGCGCATGTACACGTCGTATTCGGTCTTAAGCAGCCTGTCGACGTCGGCAAGCTCCTCCATCTGCACAACGGCCCCGCTGCTCGCGGCGACGCGCCAGCTCGTCGCGCCGGCGCCGCGCATTCGCAGAACAGGCAGCGCCATGCCCACGTAGGGCGCGTAGTTCCCGACGAACGGCATGAAGAAGAGCGGCAGGTCGAGCCGCCACTCCTCGCGCGTCGGGCACAGGCCGTCTTCTGCCCATATCCACACCTGTTCCACAGGACGCCGCCCGCCGGCCGCTCCTGCGAAGTCATTCGCCGCCACTGAATTCGCCGGGCACAGAGCCGCGACGTCCTTCAGGTAGTCGCTTCCTCCGTCGCCGCGTAGCCAGCGGAACACGCCCGCCACATGCTCCACGTACGTGTTCATGTAGTCGCGTGGCGCAAGAGCGTCCAGATTGCCGGATGTCGCGGGATTGAAGTTGCAGTTCTGCTGCACCTGGGCCGAGAACGAGGCGTTGGCAAGGACACCCGCGACCTGGCTGTCGCTTCCCTGCATCTGCGCATTGTTCTGCGAGGCGTAGGAGCTTGCGTCCCTGCGCATCCGTTCGGCCGCCGCCGCCACGTCCTTGCGCCTCTCCCATATCCAGTTCTCCTGGTGCTGGGCGGCGCGGTTGAACTCTGTGCGCGCGGCGTTGACGTTGCCCGCCGTAATGTAGTCGATCGCCTTGTAGAGGCAGGTGAACACGCGGTCCTGACCGCCGCCGTCATAGTCGAACGCCTTGTCGTTAGTCATCATCGCAAGGGCGCCATCGCCTGCTCTGGCGAAGACGGACGTCTTGTCGTTCGCGATCATTGCGTCTTCGGCCGCGTCGAACATGGCCTGCGCACGCGCCTTGTCGTCCGCCATGTACAGTGCACCGCCCGCCATGAGCTGCCATAGAAGCTGCGAACCGTCCTTCTTCGACGCGAGCTCGATCGTTTCGTCAACCGGCGCGCCGTAGTTGCCTGCAACCAATGCGGCCTCGTAGTCGCGCAGCACGTCCTCCGTGGTACGGCAACCGGCGGCGCACGCCAACGCGAGCGCCGCCGCCGTGGTCTTCCACCAGCATTTCATATCAGCAGCCCTACCAGCCGATGTTTATGATTGGAAAGAAGCCCTGCGAAGTCGCGAAGTTGAGGAGGCCGATCTGCACGCCCTCAAGACGCTCCACGTAGTTCACAAGCCCGATCTGAAGACCTGCCGCCCTGCGTCCGGCAAGGTTCACGAGACCCACCTGCAGGCCCAGCGCGTCGCCGTCCGCCCTGTTGCCCAGAACGTTCGCCGCAATGCCGCGGAATTCGCCCGAATACGAGAACGCGCCAAGGTCCACGCCGCGCGTCCACGCGTAGCGCCCCCATCCGAGGTTAAGGCGCAGTCCCGTCACGCTCGACTCGTCGTTCGGCAGGCTCCACGGCAGCAGCGTGAAGCCGATCACCGTGTTGTACGCCCTGTATCCGTAGGGGTTCCCCGCCCCGCGCTGCAC
>CAMIVJ010000053.1 GCA_946401765.1 uncultured bacterium
TTCCGGCGCTCGACAAGAAGAAGAGCCATTCCATCGACGTAGTCGTGGACCGGCTTGTGATTCCAAGGGAAGTTCAAAGTTCGAAGTTTGAAGTTCAGAGCGGCGAACCACCCAACCACCCAACCACCCAACTACCCAACCACCCAACCGCCCAATTCGTTACGCGCCTCACCGACTCGGTGGAGCTGGGCCTGAAGACGGGCGGCGGGCTCATCACCGTGGAGAATGTTGGCGGCGACGCCCCGCTCGTCTTCTCCGAGAAGAACGCGTGCCCCGACTGCGGCCTTTCGTTCGACGAGCTGAAGCCGCGCTCCTTCTCTTTCAACTCGCCTTTCGGGGCGTGTCCCGAATGCGGCGGACTCGGCTCGATATACTACTTCGACGAAGATCTCGTCGTGCCCGACAAGACTCTTCCCCTGCGCGAATGCATTCATCCCTGGCGCCGCGCCGGGCACATGGCGATCATGTACTACAACGAGATACTCGCCAGGATCGCGCGGCAGTACAAGGTGAAGCTCGAGACGCCGTACGAGAAGCTGCCTGCCAGCTTCCGCCACAAGCTGATGCACGGCTTCGACGACGACCTCGTGCTGCCCTGGCGCAAGGAGGATAAGCCGTTCGCCGGCGTTCTAGACAGCGTGAAGCGCATGATGGAGAACGCCGAGAGCGACGAGCGGCGCGAGAAGTTCGAGGCGTACCAGAGCTATCGTCCATGCCCCGCGTGCCACGGCTCGCGCCTGAGGCCCGAGTCGCGCGCGGTCACCGTGGCGGGCAAGACGATCGTCGAGGTGATGGCGATGCCTGTGAAGGATTCGCTCGCCTTCTTCAAGGGAATCCAGGCGCGCGCGGTTGACGATCCTGACGGGCTCGGCAAGACGCTTGAACCGGTAAAAGACGTTCTGAAGGAGATCGTGAAGCGCCTCGGCTTCCTCAACGACGTCGGCCTCGACTATCTCACGCTAGACCGGTCGAGCTCCAGCCTGAGCGGCGGCGAGATGCAGCGCATTCGCCTCGCATCGCAGATCGGCAGCGGGCTCGTGGGCGTTCTCTACGTGCTCGACGAGCCCACGATCGGACTCCACCCTCGCGACAACGAGAAGCTCATCGCCATGCTCCGCGAGCTGCGCGACAGGGGCAACACGGTGGTCGTTGTTGAGCACGACGCCGAGATGATGCGCACCGCCGACTGGATAGTCGATCTCGGCCCGGGCGCAGGCCGCGAGGGCGGCCGCGTGATGTACCAGGGCCCGTGGGATGGGCTTTTGAAGGCAGAAACGCTGACGGCCGATTATCTCAACGGCCGCAAGAAGATAGTGCCGGAGAAAGTTCAAAGTTCAGAGTTCAAAGTTCAGAGTGCAGACAACGCACAAGGCATAAGACCCAAGGCGCCAGGCGCCAAGTTCCTGACAATCTCGGGCTGCACGGAGCACAATCTCAAGAACATCACGGTGAGGATTCCGCTGGGCACGTTCACGGTGGTGACGGGCGTGAGCGGCAGCGGGAAGTCGACGTTGATCGACGAGACGCTCAAGCGCGAGCTGATGCGGCGCCTCTACCATGCCAAGGCCGCGCCGGGCAAGTTCCGCAGCCTCAAGGGCGTCGAGAACATCGACAAGGTGATCGAGATAGACCAGAGTCCGATCGGACGCACCCCGCGCTCGAATCCAGCCACGTACGTGGGCTTCTTCTCCGACATACGCGAGCTCTTTGCGAAGACGGAGGGCGCAAAGGCGCGCGGGTATGGTCCGGGCCGTTTCAGCTTCAACGTGAAGGGCGGGCGCTGCGAGACGTGCGGCGGCGACGGCGTGCGCAAGCTCGAGATGAGCTTCCTGCCGGATGTCTATGTGACGTGCGAGCAGTGCGGCGGGCGGCGTTTCAACAAGGAGACGCTTGAGGTCAAGTACGGCGGCAAGTCGATAGCCGAGGTTCTTGACATGACTGTCGCCGAGGCGTACGATTTCTTCGCGAAGGTGCCTCGCCTCGCCGCGAAGCTGAAGACGCTCGTCGACGTGGGGCTTGGCTACATCGGCCTCGGCCAGAGCGCCACGACGCTTTCCGGCGGCGAGGCGCAGCGCATAAAGCTCGCTACGGAGCTTTCGCGCCGCTCGACGGGCCGCACGCTCTACCTCCTCGACGAGCCGACTACGGGACTCCACTTCGACGACGTGGCAAAGCTCATGCGCCTTCTCCTGAAGCTGCGCGAGGGCGGCAACACGGTGGTTGTGATCGAGCACAACGTGGACGTCATGAAGTGCGCCGACTGGATCATAGACCTTGGTCCTGGCGGAGGCGACGCTGGCGGCAACCTCGTTTGCGAAGGCCCGCCCGACGCGATAAGGAAGTGCAAGGAGAGCCTCACCGGACGTTTCCTGTAGATATTCTAACATTCATCTAACAAACGTAGCATATCATATTATAAAGGACACATGGGAATCAGGCAGACAATCTCTGTGAACCTCTGATGAGAATGAAAGGAAATACAGTCATGAAAAAATTGATCTCTGCGTTATGCGTGGCAGGATTTGCGGCGGCGGCGGCGTTCGGCGCCAACGGCGACTGCGAGGAGCATGCGGTCTCCATCAAGTTCTCGGCCTCGGGCGGATACCGCGCAGTGACATTGGTGAGGTCGTACGACCCCGATGCGGAAAAGGGCGAGCAATACGACGACACGCAGGGCGTGTACTTCTTCAAGGCAACGCTTGAGCGCGGCAGGGCGTACACCATCTGGACCGATGGCATCGGCACGAACGACAACATCTCGGTGATGGCCTATGCCGCAGACCCCAACGAGGACAGCGAAAAAGACGCACCCTCGGCGGACTTCGACGAGATCGAGGAGCCGCAGGCCGACCAGCGCTTTGTCCTCTACGCAGACGAGTGGGACTTTGGCGACGGCACCGCCGACGACCCGGGCGACCCGAAGAGCTGGACATACTACTTCGAGATATCAGGCGATGTGGGCGACTCGCTCACGCTCTACTTCCAGCAGGGCGTTGTGATTCCGCAGGGGCGCGAAGACAATCCCCACATGCTTTATCCATCCACCTCGGGATCGAGAATCGCCAACAGGCAGCTTCAGACGAACAACGAATACTACCTGCGGGCGCGCCTCCAGGCCGGGCGCATGTACTGGTTCGGCACGGACGGCGGCACGGCAGGCTGCGTATTCGACATGTCCATCGACGGTGAAGACCCTGCTGACGAGACGCAGGAGGCGCCGGACTGCGTGATGCTTGACGACCCGGAATACGAGAGCCGCGAATACGATGTCGGATACTACGTGATCCCGTCCGAGACCGGTTACTACACGATCGTCGTGAACGGCCAGTCCGACGACGAGAGCGGCGATGAGGGCGGCGACGGCACTTCCGCCGCCGGCGCCAGGTTCTCGCTTTCGTACCGCATGCTCGCCGCGCGTACCATCCAGGAGCACGAGGCGACCGAACTGAACGAGGCCAACTCCTTCACCGCCGAATGTCTGCCGGGAAGCATAAGCCCCGCCTCGGTAATCACGAACGGCGTGAATGGCGTATATGACGCGATAATCGACGAGTCGCTGTTCGTGTTCACGGCGCAGAAGGGCGTCCGCTACGTCGCCGAGACGGAAGGCTCCGCGACAAACCTGCTGATGCGCATCTACGACGCGAAGGGAAACGTTCTGTGCGAGAACACTGGCGACGGGCGCACGGACAACGTGCGCTGCGCGTTCGAGGCGGCTGCGGACGCGATTTACTACGTCGGCGTATGCCAGGCGCTGTATGACGAAATCTACGAGGTGCCGTCCTATGCGCCCGTGACGCTGCGCGTGTCGAAAGCCGAGGCCGTGGCGGGAGAGCAGGACGAGTGGGACGCTGCCGACGGCACCGCCGCAGGCGCGACGCCTCTCGTGGCGCATCCAGGCGCGGAAGGGGACGATCCCGAGACTGTTGACGCGCAGGGGCATGGATGGCACACGCTTGGCCGAGCCGACTGGGCGGACGTATTCTCCATCGCCGCGCGCAGGGGAGTTGTCTATACAATTCGCGCATCGCTCGAAGATCCCGACGGCGCGTTCAACTCGCTCTCGGCCGAGGTGTTCACGCTAAGCGGAACTGCGGAGAGATCCGTGGCCACGGGGGGCAATGTCAACGCCGGCTCCGTGCTGCCGCTTGCGTTCGCGGCGACTGCTAACGCGACGTACTACGTGAGGATCAAGGTGGCCGAGGGCGAAGGACTGGACTATCCGCGATACAAGATGCATGTGGCGGCATACTCCGCCGATGGAACCGCGCTTGGAATGCTGACTGTGAACACGCATGGAGCCGACGGTGCCACGTGGTCGCTCAACGCCGAGACTGTGAAGTATGCGGGCGGAGCGTCCGTTCTCGTCAGCGGAACGCAGACGGTGAAGTTCGGGGCTGTGAACGGTTTCTCGACGCCGGCCTCGGAAACGCGCAATGTGGCGCCGGGGAGCGTCCCCACTGTCGTCGACGCGTACTACTCCGACACCGCCGATCCCAAGGACGACACGTCAGCAGGCGCGACGGCGCTCTCGCTCAAGAACGTCGACACGGTGTATGCAAGGCGCACTCTCTGGGAGAACGATCCCGGAGACCACTTCTCCTTCGCCGCGGTTGACGGCTACTACTACGACTTCGCCCTTGTGGACGTCGAGGGAGATGGCGCGCTGTTCTCCATAACGAACGCCGAGAGCGGCGTTGTAGTGGAGAACGTTCAGAGCGTAAGCAAGCTGCCGATTCCAAAGGCGAAGAGCAAATACTTCCTCGTCGTGAAGAACGCTCCTGGCGCTGAGAAGTTCGGCGGCTATGCGCTTTCCGGCAAGTTCGCGAACGTGGGCGCCATCAAGCTCGCGAAGACGGCGCTCGCCGCGAAGGAGAACGCGGCCTCGGTGGTAGTGACTGTGAACCGCACGGCGAAGGACGGCGTGGTGCGCGTGAAGTACGGCACGGTGGCTGGCACCGCGAAGCCCGGCGTAGACTACGTGGCCCAGAACGGCGTTCTCGAGTGGGCGAACGGAGACAACAAGGCTAAGACCATAACGGTCAAGCTCATCCCGGACCTCGTGCCGGAGTACGAAGGGAACAAGACATTCGCGGTGCAGCTGAAGGCGATGGACGCGGAAGAGCTGGCCGAGGGAGAGTATGCGGCGTCGTTCCTCGGCGGCGACACGTGCGTGGTGACGCTTACTGAGGCGTCCAAGGTGGGAACCGTGCCGGCTGACGCATACGCGAAGAAGGCGCCCAAGCTCGCGACGGTCGCGACTGAGAAGGTGCCGCTCGAGTCCGGAACGTTCTATGGCGTGCTGGCGGAGGACGGCGATTCCCTCACGAACGGTCTGCCGAAGCTTGCGTCTGTCACGTTCACCGCCTCAGCGGCAAACCCCGCCGCGCTATCCGCGAAGGTTGCGCTTGCAGGCAAGAGCTACAGCTTCGCGGCAAAGGGCTGGGACGAATCCGGCGATCCCGCCGTGCGCATCAAGACTCTCCAGCTGGTGCAGAAGGTGAACAACGTGACGTACACCAACAGGCTCACTGTCACGGTGGCCGCGGGCGCGACGGACGACGAAGGCGCATGGTTGCTCGCGGGCGGCACGGTGGAGCTAGAGATGAACGTGCCGGATGCGAACAACAAGGGCGCGCAGACGGGAATCGTCTACCGCGGCGACATCTACAGGAACAACGCGAAGATACAGGGCTATCTGAACGTCGTGACCAACTTCACCGGATACTACACGGTTGCGCTCGCTTCGGGCGCGTCGGTGGCGGACGGCGTGCCGGCTGGCAACGGCTACCTCACTCTGACGATCGACAACAAGGGAACGGCAAAGGCGGCGGGAATGCTGGCGGACGGCACGACGAAGCCGTCGATCTCCGTTGCGGCATCGGCGATCGTGCCTGACGAAGGCTCCTCCACCGGCTACTCGATGTGCGTGCCGCTATTCCTCGCGAAGTCGCCTGCCGTGTTCGGCGGCACGCTGCGTCTCTATGTCAACGAAGAGGGGGCGATCGTGGTCGATTCGTCGAAGACGCTCGTGTGGAACAACGACAACGCGAAGCTCACCCGCTCCGGCGAGGCAGGGTATCGTCTCTTGATCTCGCCCGTTGGCGGATGGTACGACACCGTGTTCAATCTCCAGGCGTACTACCGCAGCTATGTGTTCGAGGTGGGGACGGCGGAGATCGACGAATTCCCGAAGGAGGCTCTTACGGCCGGCTATTCGTATTCAGCGGTGCAGCCGCTCGGAACGGTGGTTGATCTTTCCGGCGACGTCTTCTCGGCGGCGAAGCAGACGCTAGTGAAGAACGGCAGGGTCAACGACCTTGCGGCGAGCGTGAATCCGTGCAACGTCCAGGTGAAGTTCGCGCGCGCAACGGGAATCGTCACCGGCACGTTCGCGCTCTGGAGCGAGACGGCCGACGGTTCGGCGCAGAAGCAGATCACGGGGCTGAAGCACAACGGTGTGCTGCTCCTGTCGCGCGAGGCAGGCGCGCCTCTCGCGGACGAAGCGCTGTCGGCGGGGTTCTTCACGCAGCCTGTCAAGCTGACGGAATATGACGAGGCGACGATGCGCACTTCCACGAGAACGTGGACGTTTTCGGCGCCGTTCAATCTGCTCGGCACCGACCTGCATCCCGACTGGTGGGCCGCCGACTGGGGCAATGACACCGGCGACTGACAGACCCTTGGCATAGAGCGGGAAAAGGAGAGTGAAGATGAGAATACGGGCTATGATGTTTGCGGTGGCCGTATGCGCGGCCGTGTGTTCGGCGTGGGGCAGATCGTTCACTCTTGACTTGCGAAGCCGCAATGTGGCAGAAGGCGAACGCCGCCTTGCGTCGTCAGGCAATGTCTGCCCTGATGGCGCGCTCCGTTCGTTCGATCTCGACGCGGGAGTGGCGGACGTCGGCGATGTTGCCGTGGGCGACGAGTTGAAGTTCACGCTCTTCGACGATGTGACGTTGACGCTCGTTCTGAAGGAGAAGATGCCTACGGCGCTGGGCGGCGATGCATTCATCGCCGAGGCGAACGGCTACGAGGGCGTGAAGAACGCGGTGGTGCTGCGCACGGCGTACGGCCTTGTGGTCGATGTGCAGGACTTCCTGAGGAGGCGTGTCTACAAGGTTATCTCCACTGCCGCCGGCGTGAAGGTGCAGGAGCTGGAGGCGCTGGGCGGCGGAAAGTGCGGGAGCGATTCGCTCACTCCGCCGGCTGCGGAGGGGGCGCGCCCCGCGCGCTCGGCGCAGTCGGTGCCGCGGCTCGCGTCAGATCCTGCAAGGCAGGGCGGCGTCTATGTGGACGTGCTCGTGGCCTTCGACGCGAATGCGCTGATATGGGTGGACTCGCGCGGCGGCATGACCAACTTCGCGCAGGTGGCAGTTCAGAAGATGAACGTGGCGCTTTCGAATGTGGGGCTCGACTCCTCCTTTCGCTTCAGGCTCGTGGGCGTGATTGGCGTAGCGGTGTCTTCCGACGACTTCGGCTATGTGCTTGACTCCGCCGTGTATGGTTCGGCTGGATGGCGGACCATTCGCGCGATGCGCAACGCGGTGGGCGCGGACGTGGTGTCGGTGATGATCGACACCGGTTCGGCATACGGCACCACAGGCCTGGGATATTCTCTGCGAAGAGGGGACCTGCATGATTTCTCTGAATACGCTTACAGCGTATGCTCGATACGCGCCGTGGCGCAGTCCCACACGATGACGCATGAGATCGGCCACAACATGGGCTGCGGCCACAGCGACCTTCAGCTGGCGGACCCAGGTCCGCAGCTGTACGACTATTCCTCCGGATACTACTTCCAGACATACAATCACGGCTACTACGATTCGTACCACACGATCATGGCGTATGACTACGCCGGGCCGTGGGGCGACGAGGTGGAGGTGCCGTACTTCTCGTCGCCCAACTATACATACGGCGGCGTGCCGGTTGGCGATGAAGTGCATGACAACGTGCAGACTCTTTACCGCACCTTCACCACTGCCGCGGGGTGGCGGGCTGAGTCCGCAGAGGGCGTCAGCGGCATTGGTTCTGCGCCAGTGCTGGTGGTGGTCGATCCCGACTGCGAGTCGATGGGCAGGGCGTCGGGCGGCGACAATGTGTTCAAGGCCGGCGCGAAAGTCACGATCAGGGCAACGGCGAACAGTGGCTACGCGTTTGCCGGATGGTACCTGGACGGCGAGCCGCTTTCCGGCGACAGCGACTTCCGCATGGCGACGTACCCCTATGTGGCCACGGGAGAGCCGGTCATCATCAAGGCACGCTTCGTCACGGCCGCGGAGGACGCGATGAGCCTTACGATGAATCTGGACGATATGACGGCGGCGGAGGACGGTACGTTTTCGACATGTCTTCTCGAGTGCGTGGAGTCGCTTTCAATGCCAAAGTTTGCCGTGAGCGGCCTGCCGGCGGGGCTGAAGTACGATGCCGGCACGATGACGATCGGCGGCAAGGCGATGAAGCCCGGCGTTTACACCGTGAAGGTGACGGCAACGAACGCATCTGCAACTGGGGGCAACGCCGTTGTGAGGGAATTTGCGCTTACGGTTCCCAACATCACGAGCGAGAAGTTGCCGAACCTGATTCCGGATGTGGATGCGTACGGCACGATCCAGTGCGGCGTGGCGTTCAATCCCGGACTCGTGGACTGCACGCCGGAGGAGGGCTGGACGGTGAAGGTCGCCGGACTGCCGACAGGCCTCAAGTGGGATGCGAAGGCGGGCGTGATCACAGGCGTTCCGACGAAGGCGGGCACATACACGGTCACGTTCACGGCGTCGAAGAAGGGCGAGGCGAATCAGATTGCCACGATCACGCTTGTGGCCGAGGCGCTGCCGGAGTGGGCACAGGGAACGTTTGCCGGATATGTGAAGACGTTCGGCGGCGAGCCAGACTATGAAGATGCGTACGGATCGGCCACGATGACGGTGACGGCGAATGGCAAGGTGAGCGGCAAGATCGCGCTCGGCGGCACGAACTGGACGTTCAGCGCGGCGAGCTATGCGGCGTCGGACGGAGGTGACTGCTTCGAGGTCGCGGCCGAGGCGAAGTCTGGCAAGGCGACGATGCCGCTGTGGCTCATGGTGCAGAGCGGTAGCCTCGCCGAAACTGGCTTGCTGAACGGTTCGGCGGGAGGATGGCTTGGCGATTCCGGCACGGCGGAGGTTTCGCTGTGGCGGAACGTGTGGAAGGACAAGTCCACGGCCGCTGCGGCGAAGGCGGAGATCGCGAAGTGGGAGGGCGCATATACGATCTCCGTTGAGGACGGCGGCTATCTGTCGCTGACGGTCGGCAAGAGCGGTGACGTCAAGGCGACAGGCAAGCTGGCGGACGGCACGGCAGTTTCTGCCACGGCGCCCCTCATGTACCGCGACGGCTGGGATTTCTTCACGGTATTCTGCACGGCGCCTTCGGCCTACAAGGGCGGTTACATGTGGTTGCCCGTCGGTTTCGGCGCGGAGCGAGGCGCACTTGATGACCTTGGACTCGGCATGGTAGCTTCCAGCCGTAACCCGCAGGCGACCGGCGAGTACGGCGAGGGCTTTACGCGCCATCTGGGATTCACAGGCGCATGCTACGACAAGACGAACATGTTGAGCGACGATTTTGAGGTACTGCGGTTCATGGCGTTGGAGCCGATGCTGAACGGCAATTCGCCCACGAACGAATGCGCTGCGGAAGTGAGGTTTGACGCGAAGGGGAAGCCGGTGATCGCGAAGGAGACTGGCCTCACGCTTTCGTTCGCGCAGGCGACAGGCGTGTTCAAGGGCGGCTTTACGTTCGTCTTCGACGCGAAGACCAAGAAGAAGGTGAACTTCGAGGGGATCGTGGTGCAGGGGCAGAATTCTTTCTTTGGCTTCTACCTGTGGGATGCGACTGGCTCATACGCCGATCCTAAGACCGGCAAGCCCAAGACGTACAAGTACAAGGAGCTTCACCCTATGACCCTTTTTGCGCCATGATTTCGGCAAGCGCTTGGCAACTCAAGCGAGTGATAATATGCTATACTAATGGACATGGAAAAGACATCTGAGAGTGACATTGATCTCGTGAGGAAATTCCTTTCGCACGAAGCGGGGCCGTTCGCGCAGTTCGTGAAGTACGGCGCTATAGGCGTGATGGCCACGTGCGTGCAGACTGGCGTGTTCTACGTGCTTGCGGCAACGTGCCTCAAGTGCCTTACGGCGGACGACTGGGCGGTGAAGTGGCTTGGACTGCCGTCGGTTGCCTTTACGGGCGAGGAGGCGTGGTATGCCTCGCGCGGTATGATTGCCGCCGCAGCCACGGCCGTCGGCTTCGTCATCGCCAATATCTTCTGCTGGCTGATGAACCGATGGTTTGTGTTCAAGCCCGGGAAGTTCAAGTGGCATGTGGAGCTTGCAATGTTCTTCGGCGCGTCAACGCTGGCAACTTTGATCGCTCTCGGTTTGATGAAATTGCTTATCGACCAGTTCGGTTTGATGACGACGCTTGCGGTTGTCGTGGAGGTGGTTGTATCGTTCCTTGTGAACTTCTTCATCCGCAAGTTTGTGATATTCAAGGGCTAGCGCAACTGATCAAGTGCCACACTTCAAGCTTACGGCGCACTCTTTTCGTGGAGCCTGTCCCCGTCATGGCTCCATAATGCCACACTGAGAATGTGAAACTGTTACCAGTATCCAATATCCAATTACAATCCCAATTGGCCATTGGCAACATTGGAACTGGCAACATTTCCACATTGGCAACATTCCCATAATCCCACTTGCGCGGCGGCGCGGAAAATGGTATCATTAGCCTCATCGATTTTCGCGCTAGGCGCATTAACCAAAAAAAGGAACAAACAGATGCAGTTCAATCTGAACAGAAGAGAGTTCGTTGGCGGCGCTGCCGCACTCGCGGCCGCAGGATGCTGCTGCGCAAAGCCGACCCCCCGCTATGGCGGCACCGGCAAGATCCGCCTCGCAGTCGCGGGCGTGATGGGCAAGGGCTTCAGCGACTGGATGCCGATGGTCAAGAGCGGCCTCGCCGAAGTGGTGGCCTTCTTCGACGCCGACGCGAACACCGTCAAGAGCGCCGCGAACAACATCGCGAACGAGAAGAAGAAGGGCAAGCTGCCCGCCGACTTCATGGATCCCATGAAGGTGCCGTTCTACCACGACTACCGCAAGATGCTCGACGACGCCAAGAAGCTCGGCATCCAGGCGCTCACCGTCTCCACCTCCGACCACATGCACGCCCCCATCGCCATCCGCGCGATGAAGATGGGCATCCACGTCTATGTGCAGAAGCCCCTCGTGCGCACCCTCTGGGAGGCCGAGTACTTCGGCAAGACGGCCAAGGAGTACGGCGTCGTCACCCAGATGGGCAACCAGGGCTCGGGCGGCAACGGCTTCCGCCGCAACGTGGAGATCCTCCAGAGCGGCATCCTCGGCGACGTGAAGGAAGTGCACGTGTGGACGAACCGTCC
>CAMIVJ010000054.1 GCA_946401765.1 uncultured bacterium
GCAGTTCTCCAACTCGATGGAGTATTCCTTCGACAACTGGGCTGTCGGACAGTTCGCGAAGGCGATAGGCGACGATGCCGCGTACAGGGTGTTCTCCGAGCGCGGCGAATGGTGGAAGAACGCCGTCAACCCCGAAAGCGGCTACTGCCACAGGCGCGATTCGAAGGGCGAATGGGAGAAGAACTTCGATCCGTTCTCCGGTAAGGGCTACACGGAGGGCAACGGCTGGCAGCTTACGTACTTCGTACCGCAGGACGTGCCGGCGCTCGTGGCGGTCATCGGGCGCGATCGCTTCCTCGAACGCCTCAAGTGGGGATTCGAGAAGAGTTGTCCCTTCCGTTACAACGCGCCAGGCGAACACTACGCAAAGTTCCCCGTGGTGCAGGGCAACCAGCAGTCGATGCACTTCGCCTTTCTCTTCAACTGGGCGGGCGAGCCGTGGGAGACGCAGAAGTGGGCGAGGTCGATCATGGAGCGCTACTACGGCTATGGAGACGCCACGGCGTGGCTCGGCGACGAAGACCAGGGGCAGATGAGCGCATGGTTCGTGATGGCGTCGATCGGACTTTTCCAGACGGACGGCGGATGCCGCGCGAATCCCGTCTATGAAATCGCGAGCCCGCTCTACGAGGAGGCGGTGGTCGACCTCGGCGGACGCTTCGGGCGCGGCAAGACGTTCACCGTAAAGGCGCACAACGCCTCGCGCGCCAACAAGTACGTGCAGAAGGCCGTCTTCAACGGCAAGCCGCACGGTTCATTCCTCCTCGACGCGCGCGAAGTGCTTAAGGGCGGCACGCTGGAGCTTTGGATGGGCCCCGAGCCGAACAGGCAGTGGGGCATTGCAGAAAGGAGAATCCCATGAAGGCCAAATGCATCATCATGTCCTTGACGGCTGCGGCATCCGCCGCGGTCGTGGCGGCGGAGAATCCCTACGGCGCCTGCGCGCACGTGACGCGCGGCGAACCGCCCGCGCGCACCTGCGCAATGATGCGCATCGCGGGAATGGGCTGGGTGCGAAGCGACTTCGACTGGCGCGGCATCGAGACGAAGAAGGGCGAATGGAACTTCGCAAACTTCGACAGAGTGGTGGCGGAATGCGAGGCTGAGGGCGTGAGGCTGCTGCCGATTCTCGGCTACAGCGTGCCATGGGCGCATCCCGCCCACGAGCATCTCGGCGCATGGGGCGAGTACGTGCGCAGGGTCGTGACGCGCTACGGAAAGCGTCTGCCGGTTGTCGAAGTGTGGAACGAGGAGAACATCCCGCATTTCTGGAAGAACCCCAATCCCACAAACTATGTGGCGCTGCTGCGGCGCACGTACGAGACTGCGAAGAGGGCAGAGCCCGAGGTGCGCGTGGCGTTCGGCGGCACGGCGGGCGTGCCGCTTGGCTTCATCGAGGAGGTGTACAAGCTCGGCGGCGCGAAGTGGTTCGACATCATGAACATCCACCCGTATTCGCATCCTGGGCGTCCGGAGGGCTCGATGGACGCCCAGATCGAGAAGCTGCGAGGAGTGATGGCGAAGTACGGCGACGCGAAGAAGCCGCTGTGGATCACGGAAGTGGGCTGGCCCACGCACCGCCAGGGGATGGGGCAGGGCGAAGTGATGCTCGCGGGCCTTAAGGCGGCGCGTCCCGATGTCAAGACGTGGCGCACGGTGTACGTTCCGGCGCGCACCGACGCGGAGGGCGACGTTGACGATACCGTGCGCCTGCACCTTCTCGAAGTTCTGCCGAGCGGCTCGAGCGTGGAGGTGTGCAGGTCCGCCGGTCTTGCCGCGCGTCTTGCGAAGGGCGATGTGGACGCTGTGGTGTATCCGTTCAACGAGGACTACGCGGCGGATTCGGTCGACGCGGTGTGCGAGTTCGTCAAGGCGGGCGGCGTGCTGGTGGACCTAGGAGGAATGCCGATGTGGTACGCCTGGCGCGCCGCGCCAGACGGCACGATGCGGAGGGACGACAAGGCGAAGACGTGGGATGACCGCAGGCGCCTGCGCATAGCGGAGACGGCGTTCTGGATCGACAAGCGCTATCCAGAGTCGATGAGCGTGCGTCCCGTCGCGGCGTCTGGCATCAAGGCCAAGAGCTTCTCCGCCACGCGTTTCTTCACTGACCGCCTTCTGAAGGATGGCGACAGGTTCGTGCCGATTCTCTCCGCGCCCACGAACGGGATAGAGGCCGTGGCCGCGGCTGTGTACAAGTTCAACAGCGACATGAAGGGCGCCGTGGTGGTGAGCGGCGTGATGGGCGGCGGTCATGGCACGAGCAGCGAGGCGCGCCAGGCGAAGATGGTGGCGCGCGCGCTGGGCATCGCGTTCGCCGAGGGGGTGGAGAGGTTCTTCTGGTACGAGTTCCGCCAGCCGGACGTCAACCCGTACGATCCAGAGTCGTACTTCGGGATGGTGCACGACAACTTCGCGCCGAAGCCCGCGTACGGAGCGTACATGACATTCGTCGCGGCGCGTCCTGCGGGGAGCGTGCAGAAGGGCGGCGCGTGGCGCTCGGCCGACGGAAACGAGTACTTCCCGCAGTGGACGCGTCCAGACAAGCGCCAGGCGGGAATGGTGTGGACCGTACGCGCCGCGCATGATCGCAAGGTGGAGTTCTCGTCGCCGAACATGACGTTCCTCGACGTGGCAGGCGCGCGGGTGCGTCCGCCGCACGAAGGCAATGTCTATACCCTGCCGCTCTCGGGTTCGCCGATCTACTTCTTCGGCGGCGAGCTGAAGAAGCTGCAGTGAAGAATTTCGGTGTCAAATGAAAGGTGCACGAAAGGTGAAAAGTCTATTCGCTACGCTTGTTGCGTCGTTGTTTGTTTCGGTCGCAGTGGCGGCCGCGCCGAAGAGCGCGGGCGGAATCGCGCGGGGAGCGCAGTCCGGGCGAGGGGAGATGCTGATACACTCTCACAACGACTACTCGCAGAAGCGTCCGTTCTGGGGCGCCTACGAGGCAGGGGCAGACTCCATCGAGGCCGACATTTTCCTTGTGGACGGCGACCTGCTCGTTGCGCACTCCCGCAAGGAGCTGAAAAAGGAGAACACTCTCCGCCGCCTCTATCTTGAGCCGCTGCGCTCGGTCATGCGCAAGAACGGTGGGCGCGCGCGTGCGAACGGGAAGCCCATTCAGCTGCTTGTGGACCTGAAGAACGGAAAGCCCGCGCTCGACCGTCTCGTGGAGATGATCGAGAAGGAGGGATTCCGCGAATGCTTCGACATCGCGAAGAATCCATCGGCGGCGAGGCTGACGGTGACGGGCGACCATTCGAAGGTCGAGGATCTTTTCACATACCCGGATTTCGTGTTCTTCGACATGCCGCCCACAAGAGTGCTTGCCGACGGACAGTACAGGCGCGTGCCGCTCATCAGCCACTACGCGCGCGCCTACACCCGTTGGCGTTCGGGAGTGATGGCGGAGGAGGACAAGGAGAAGATCCGCGCGGCAGTCCGTCAGGCCCATGAGAAGGGGTCCAAGTTCCGCCTTTGGGGATATCCCGACAATCCCGAGGCCTGGCGGCTTGCAATGGAACTCGGGCTTGACTACATCAACACCGACCGTCCGGCGGCCGCGGCTGCATTCTTGCGTGACCTTGGCGCAGGTGCGGAAGGAGAGTCGTCTGCTGCGACGGCTGGCGCGTTCGAATGGGACTTCACGAAAGGCCTGCCGGAAGGCGGAAAGCCGCGCGCGTGCGCCGTCATCGGTCCGCAGGGACTTTCGCCCGCGCAGATAGCGCGAAACGTTACGGGCAAGGACGGGGCAGGCGTCGAGTTCCCTGAGGTCAAGCTGCCCGAGGCGTTTGCCTTCGAGGCCGAGGTGGTGCCATTCGTCGCATGGACGAACGAGGCCGACCGCGCGGCCGCCGCCACGCCGCGCTCGCTGCACATCTTCGACACGATGGCCGTCAACTACAAGCCGAAGTGCCGCGACAAAGGCCTGCAGGTGATGTTTCGCCAGGCGGGCGATACATGGACGGCTCAGTTCTACGCGGGCCTAGGCGACATGACATGCCTTGCCACTGGACCCTCCTTCACGCCGAAGGCGGGCGTTCCCGTGCGGCTGCGCATCGAATACGACGCGCTCGGCACCGTGCGGTGGAACCTCGACGGAAAGAAGCAGGAAAGCTATCTCGCAAAGGCCGGGCCGATCGTGCCCGATCCGACGCGCCGCCCGGTCGTGGGCGATCGCATCTGCAGCCTCTACGGACCGTTCAACGGATACATCCGCCGCATCGCGGTGACGCCGCTCGCGCGTCCGCCACTCGCGTTGCGCCCCGACGGCCGCCGCGCGTTTGAGCGCGGCGAGACGAACGCGGCGTTCGCCGTGTCGGCTTTCTACCGCGGCCCCGGCAGCCTCAAGGACGTCACCTGCGAAATTGACGAGCGCGACCCCGCCGATGGGAAGGTCTACAAGCGCATGGAGTGGAAGGGTCTTCTGAAACTGGAGGCCGGCAAGTGGGCGGAGTTCTTCGTGAAACCCCTCGAGACGTGCCTACGTCCGGGCAAATACCCTGTTTCGGTCCGACTCGCGGGCCGCACACCGGACGGCACGGCGGTCGCCGTCACGAACACCTTCGACATTGCTATCGGTCCTGTGTTTGCGGACCGGATGCCGGCGGTGATGTGGGGATCGAGCGGTACTGACGAGGTGGTGCGCGACTTCGGCTTTACGCACGTGCTGCGCTACGACGGCCTTGCGTCGCCCGAGTGCACGCGCGAGCAGGCGCGCCAGATTACCGACATGTACGACCGCGCGCTTGCGGCCGGGATGCGCATGATGCATTCGCAGGGCGTGCGCTACCCGGACGGCGACGTGGAGAAGTTCTTCCGCTGCCGGCGCGACGGAACGCCGTATGCCGACTCGCGCGGACATAAGCTGCCGGAGGTGTCGAATCCCGAGCTCGTGGACTATGCGCGGAGGATCGTCGCCGCAGAGATGGCGCGCGTGGGCGGCCATCCCGCGTTCGCGGGCGTGCTGCCGTGCTCTGAGCTGCGCGACCATACGGCGCCATCGTTCCGCACGGAGCACCTGCGCTACAAGGCAGAGACGGGACGCGACGTGCCGCCAGAGGTGACGCGGAAGACGTTCGATTTGAAGTCCGCAGAGGCGCGTTTCCCCGACGGCGTGGTGCCGGTGGACGACCCGATCTACGCATACTACAGCTGGTTCTGGGGCGGCGGCGACGGATGGCCGGGATACACGGGAGCGATTGCGGACGAGTACCGCAAGACGGCCGGGCGCTATGGCGACGGGAGCGCGGCGCAGAAGAGGCGTCCGTTCTTCAGCTTCTGGGATCCGGCGGTGAGGTGTCCGCCAAAGTGGGGTTCGGGCGGCGACGTGGATGTGCTCAACCAGTGGGTGTACGCGCTGCCGGAGCCGATGAACGTGGCGGGTCCGGCGGAGGAGATTCTCGCGATGGCGGCGGGGCGTGCGGGGCAGCAGCCGATGATCATGACGCAGCTCATCTGCTACCGCGCCCAGCTTGCGCCGTCGAACGTGGTTGTTTCCCCGCTGCCCATGTGGGTGCAGAAGCGTCCGCGTGCCGGCTTCCCCACCATCCCGGCGGACTCTCTGCAGGAGGCGGTGTGGTCGATGATCGCGAAGCCCGTGAAGGGCATCATGTTCCATGGCTGGGGCACGATCGCGGAGACGGGCAGCGAGACGGGCTACACGTACACCTCGCCCGAGTCGGCCGCGCGCCTGCGCGAGCTGCTGAACGGACTCGTCGCGCCGCTTGGCCCAACGCTGAAGGAGCTAGGCCGCGAGGAGCCGGAGGTGGCGGTGCTGGAGAGCTTCGCGACGGCGGCGATGGGCGGCCCCGCCTCGTGGGGCTGGCTCTCGCCCGCGATCACCTTCTGCCAGCGAGCGCGCCTCGACCCGCGCGTCGTCTACGAGGAGACGGTGATGCGCGACGGGTTTGGGCGAACGAAGATACTCTACGCGCCGCAGTGCCGGTTCCTCTCCGCGCCAGTTGTCGAGAAGATCAAGGCGTTCCAGAAGGCGGGCGGCATGCTCGTGGCGGACGAAAAGCTGCTGCCCGCGCTCAAGGCGGACATCGTCGTGCCCGTGATGGCGTACAAGACGCCGCCGAAGTCCGACCACACGGAAGATGTGAACGCGGCCACGAAGACGATGGTCAACACGGCGGCGCGCCGCTTCACGGAGCAGCAGAAGGCATGGATGCTCGCGGAGGCGGATAAGCTGCGCGCGGCGCTCGCCGCAAAATGCGCATACGCGCCCAAGGCGGATAGTTCCAGCCCAGAGATCGTGACGTACTCGCGCGCGTGGGGTGGAACGCCATACGTGTTCGCGGTCAACGACAAGCGCACGTTCGGCGACTACGTGGGTCAGTGGGGCCTCACTATGGAGAAGGGGCTGCCGTTCGCCGGCGAGGTGACGCTCGCCGACCCGGAGGGACGCATAAACGCCGTATACGAGCTCTCGCGCGGCGGCGAGGTGAAGTTCTCGCGTCGCGACAGGCGCGTGGCGGTGCCGCTTTCGTACGATACGAACGATGGACGGCTTCTTCTCTTCCTTCCGCAGAAGATCGCTTCTGTGGAAGCCGAGGCCACGAATGCGGGCGATGTGCTCTCCGTCACGATGACGGTGCGCGACGCGGCGGGCGAACCCGTGAAGGCATTGCTCCCCGTGGAGATTCACGTCTATGACGCGGAAGGCCGTGAACTGGACGGCGCGGGCTACGCCTGCGCGAAGGACGGCGTGTGCAAACTCACGGTGCGCACGAATATCAACGACGCGCCCGGTGGTTACCGCGTCGTCTGCCGCGACCGCGCTTCCGGCCTTGCATGCGAACGCTGGGCGAAGAATCCGCCTAGGCTTATGAAGGTCGAAGGCATCCCACCTGAGGGGTATGAATTGTCCATCGCCAGGACGGCATCAGATCATGACTTAGGGTTCAACTAAAACGATAAACCAAGTTTAGTTGACCCCAAAGTGTCACGATTCGCTGACTTAGGGTTCAACTAAATTGGAAAAACGGGTTTAGTTGACCCCTAACTCGCTTGCGCTTCGAGTCGCGTGGAACGCTTTTCCGCGAGTTCGACGAGACGTTCAGCGCCGTCTTCGGTCGGAGGACCTCCAGCCGCGGCGCAGTCCTGCGGATGCTGGCAGAGGCGCCGCTTTCCGTGGCAGAGATTGCCCGGGGCATGGGAAAAACCCCTGGCGGCAAGCTGACGAGGACGTTGAAAGACCTTGAATACGCTGGATTCGTGGCGCGGGATTCTGGATTGAATCCGCAGACAGGTGAGCCGTTGAGGGTGGAACGGTACCGAGTAAAGGACAACTACACGCGGTTTTATCTGCGCTATGTAGCCCCGAAACGCAAGGCGATAGAAAAAGGCCTGTTCAAATTCACTTCGCCTGCCCAGCTGAAGGGATGGGATGCGATGCTCGGACTGCAATTCGAGAACATGATACTCAACCATTTGGAGGACATCCTGCCACGTCTCGGACTCGACCGGTCGATGGTGCTGTCTGCCGCGCCCTACCTGCGGAGGGCCGGCAAGGGTGTAAAGGGCTGCCAGATCGATCTCCTCGTTCAGACGGAACGTACTGTTTTCGTAGTCGAGATCAAGCGGCGCAAGGAGATCGGGTCTGGCGTTATGGATGAAGTCAAGGCCAAGGTTGATGCGCTTGGCGTGCCTAGGGGGTTATCGGTTCGTACGGCGCTCGTTTACGACGGCAAGCTCTCGCCAGCCATCGAATCGGAGAGGTACTTTGACTTCATCGTAGATGCCAAGGCGATGCTGCGAGAGGTTTGATTGAGTGGCGCTATATTGCCGCTGTACACTAGATTTTGATATAATACGGTCCGCCTTTTGCGGAAGGAAGGAAACAAGGATTTTAATGGCAGTGAAGAAAGACAAAAAACGGCAGCGAGGCGTTTCTCAGGCGAAATGTGAAACGTCTGGGCGCATTGTCCTTGTCGGCACTTACAAGGGCGACCAGCTGACCGACTGGCGCGGATGGTACAACTATCCTATTTCGGATAGCGATTTTAGCCGTGTAGAACATGTAGAACGTGTAGATGGTAGGGCGCGATCACCGAGCGCGCCGCAATTGCCCGCAGACTATTCATGTATCAACGAGCTTTGGCTTTTCAAGGGCACGAAAGACGAGCGCCGCTACAGGGCGGAGTTCGTCGGCATCAAGACGCGCGAGGAGTTGATCCGCGACTATGGCTATCCAGCCAAGGGCAAAGCGCACGGCGAAAGGTATCTTCTCTTCAAGACGCAGTTCATGTACCGGCACAAGGCCGATACCCCGGAGGATGCGGAGCGAGTCATTGTACGTGCGGCAGATTTCGCGAAGCGCTCGCCGAAGGTTGCGAAGCAGATCAAGGCGTATCTCGAATCGCCCGACCGCAACGACCCAGACCTTGCGAAGCGCCTTCCCGAAATCATCACCAAGCTCCGTCCCGACCAGCTCCGCGTGTGCGAGGCAGCGGTGCAACTGGATTTCTGGTTAAATACAGCTGTTAATGACGCGTGTCAGAGAGTTACGCCAATTTGCGTTACCCAATCATCATCTATATCTTTTCGTAATGAATATGGTACACTTTACCTTGGCGACTCGCTCACTTGGTTAAAAGGACTTCCGACAGCAAGCGTAGATTTGATTTTTGCTGATCCGCCTTACAGCATCGGAAAAGCAGAGTGGGATTTGTTTGATTCTCATGAAGAATATTTGTCATGGTGTGAAGCATGGATTGGCGAGTGTTCGCGCATTTTGACGGCTAAGGGCACATGCTATATATGTGGATTTTCCGAGATACTGTCTGACGTTAAATATCGGACACAGCACTTTTTCAATGGTTGTCGTTGGATTATCTGGCACTACAGGAATAAGGCGAATCTGGGAAGTGATTGGGGACGGTCGCATGAAAGCCTTTTGCATTTCCGTAAGGAACGAAAGACGGCTATAAACGTTGATGACATACGTATTCCGTATAGCGCACATACTTTGAAATACCCAGTTCATCCTCAGGCCGATTCAAGTGCGTATGGGAAAGGCATGTCGAATAGTAGTATTGCCCAATGGCGACCAAACGAAAAGGGCGCAAAACCAAAGGATGTTTTCGATATTCCGACAACGTGTAATGGCATGGGTGAGAAGACGCCTCATCCTACCCAGAAACCCGAAGAGCTTGTAAGGAAGCTTGTATTGGCATCATCTCACGAAGGTGATTTGGTGTTGGATCCGTTTTCCGGTTCTGGTACAACGGCAGTTGTGGCACAGCAGTTGCATCGTCGTTGGCTTGCATGCGATAAAAACATGGAATACAATCAATGGGCCATTCAACGACTTGAACATGTGCAGGATCATCCTGTTCGGTATTGGATTGAGTTTGATCGCGAAGTTAGCAAAAGAAGGGAGTCTATACGATGATGACCATTCAACAGATGACGCAACATATCACGGAGAGGCTGCATTTCAAGACCATTCAGGAATATGAGGATTTCGCAATGGCGTTCCTTGATTTCGTTGAAGGTGGACTTCAGGCGAGAATCGTATGCCAGAATGAGGTGAACTATCAATTTTTCCAATACAAAGAGGATTGCGGATTCAATATTTCGCGGCCCATAAATTCTGATTTGTTTGGTACCGCAGAGTCTTTTGGCGAATCCTTGAAAACGTTCAACGTCACCCTAAAGGAACTGAAGAAACGTCAAATGCCAGCAGAGAATACAAGATCAGTTTTCAATAGCGTGATCTATACTTTGCAGCAATGCATAGGTGTTGCACTAGATGCACTCCCGGCAAGTAGTGCCAATCAAGCAAAGAAAATTAACGGAGATCTATTTGAAAGGTTGATTCGTCTGTTAATGGCGGGGATTGGCGTCAATTGCTCGGCTGGCGTTTTGCAGGTCCCGGTTAAAGATGAAGAAGGGCATGTCGTACATCAGATCAATTATCAACATGATTTAATAGGCAAAAAAGACGGGCAAATAAAGTTTATAGGATCTGTAAAGACCTCCAGCAAAGATCGTATCGATAAGATATTTGTCGACAAGCTTCTCTATTCACGTTTTACGGGGACATCCACGCCATACATTGCTGTGTTTCTAAACGATGTTCAGCGGGCTAAGTCTAAAACATTTGGGAAACAAAAGATTAATTCAACTTTTCTTTCAGGTCATTTCAAAGCATATACTTTGAAACTGACGCCGATGGATGGAGTCTTTTATTGCGATCTTCGACCAAACATGAAATCTGATCCATTCTTACGTGAGCGAATACATGGGATTGACTGTTTATTCTATGATGAAATTCCTAAGTTTGGTGTTTGAGCAAGAATTACCAGTTTCGTATCTTACTTGTGGTATTAAGGACGAAGTGATGCCAATGGATGACAAAAGGGTGATTGTAAAGACTCCTTTAGATGCTGTTTCGCAATTTCGCGCGGCGTTGCCGAAGGAGCAGAAGGAAGAGCGCGTTTTCGTGTTGCCGCTTGATGCGCACGGGAAGGTTCTCGCCAAGCCGATTCTCGTTTCGGTTGGGCATGAGGACGGCACGGCGGCGATCGATGTGGGCACGATTTTCCGTGAGGCGTTGAAGGTGGGCGCGGAGGAAATCATCGTCGCCCACAATCATCCATCGGGAAACCCGACGCCAAGCAAGTCCGACTACGATACGACGGTCAAGCTCAATGAGGGTGCCAATCTCGTCGGGCTGGAATTGATTGATCACTTGATCATCGGCGCACCTGAATCCGCCAATGGCCTTGGGTTCGTGTCGATGGCTGAATTGATGGCTGAATAACGGCATGGGAAAGGTTATATGTCTATGCGAAAAATATCATTTCAATTCAAGGTAATATGCCTTGTGGGGGCGACCGTATCGGCGCAGGTTTTTGCCGGTGCGAATTTAATCCAGAACGGCACGTTCGAAGGGACGGCGACGCAGCATAAGTGGGGCGGGTACTGGGACAGCAAGGGGTTCTCCTGTCCAGGGTGGAAGTTTGAAGGGCTTTCTGGAATTGCCAAGTCCGATGGCGTGTGGGTGGCGGAGAAATTTTCCGTGGGCAGGTACGCCATGTTCCTGCAGCCATGGAAAGATGTGACCGTCTCGCAGGTCATTCCATCCTTGCCGTCGGGCGACTATCGGCTGAGCTTCAACTACGTGGCACGCCCGAACTATCCCGGCAACACGCAGATCTGGCTGGGGACGAAGAAGCTGGGCGAGGTGGAGGCCGATGCGACAATGCGTCGCTTCTCCACGGACTTCTCGCTTTCCGAGAAGCAGGAGAACGTGCTGTTCAAATTCTTCAGTCCCGCCCGCGACGCCGAGAAGGACAT
>CAMIVJ010000055.1 GCA_946401765.1 uncultured bacterium
GTGCCCTGCGCGATTCCCGCCTTCGGATGCGCGTCCATGAACTCGACTAGCGCGGGAAATGGATTCTCGTGGAAGACGATGTCGGAGTTGACCAGCGTCACAAACTCCTTCGTGCACAGGGGATAGCCGAAGTTGTTCGCGCCGGCGAAACCGCCGTTCTTCGGCATGACGGCGAACTTCACGCCGTATTTGGCATAGCTCTCCGCGAGGACGCGAGTCGCCTCATCGCCCGCGGCGTCGTCCACGATCACCGTCTCGGGCAGCTCGCCTCCGAAAGTGCGCAGCAACGAATCGACGCAATGCTTCACGAGCTCGGCGTTCTTGTATGCCGTGATCAGCACGGACACTCTGTCGATCACCCGGGCGGCCATGGGCTTCATGGCCCTTTCCGCACCGCCGGCTGCGCGAGAAGGTTCACTAGCTCCGCCGTGATGCGCCCTGCGGCGTAGAGGCTGTCGGCGGAAATCTTGTCAATCGTATCGAGCGGCGTGTGCCAGTAGTTGTTGAGGCCCGGCATAGTGCCGTAGTCGAAGTCGATGAGGCAGATGGCCGGGCAGCCAGCCTCCAGAAACGGACTATGGTCGTCGCCAACCACCATCGCGTCCTGCAGCGACAGCATCTGCGGCAAGCCGGCCTTCGCGGCCGCCTTCGCGGCGCACGCCCTGAGCGCGGGAGTGCCGTTTCCCGGCACGGTGATGTGCAGGTTGCGGTCGCCCAGCATGTCGAGGCAAATCGCAGCCTTCACTGCGCGCCGCTTGACGGCGAACTGTTCGACGACGTGGCGCGATCCCTGGAAGCCGTCGTGCCTGCTGTAGGATATGCGGCACTCCTCAGCGTCAGTCCAAACCAGCATCACGTTGTGGTTCAGCCGTCCGGCGCGCGAGAGCGAACGCGCAAACGCGAGCAGCAGGCCGGTGGTTGATGCGCCGTCATTCGCGCCCTGGAAACCATTTCCGATTCCCGGCACAGTGTCGAAATGCGAGATCAGCACTATCCAGGGGGCGGAGGGTTCGGCGCCGGGGAACTCTGCGATTACGTTCACGAAAGAAACGAGCGAGGACCGGCTGAGAGCCACAAAGGAGTCCAGGTGCGCGTTCGCGCCGGCGCGGCGTGCGGCGGCGCAGATCCAGTCTGCCGCGCGGCGGCCGCCAGGAGTGCCGGCGTCGCGCGGGGTGCAGTTCGTCACGAGGCCGACGGCCTCGGCGTAGGCGGTCTGCGCGTCCGCCGCAGTGAACTCCACGGGGCCAGCTGCGAGCGCGGCTACTGAGATCAGCGGCGCAAGGCAGCAAATTGCGGCGCGAAAGAGGCGCTGGGAGATGGAGATGCTGTCCACGGCTGAACTAGTCCATCTTCACGCCAAGCAGGGCGAGGATGCGGTCGAGATCGTCGTTGTCGAGGAAGTCGATCTCAAGGACGCCCTTCACGTGCTTTCCGTTCGCGTGCGTCATGCCGCTCGTGAGGCGCACGGCACATCCGAGGTGCTTGTGTATCTCCTCGTTCAGCTGGCGGCAGTAGGCGTCTGGAATGTCGGGAATGCCGGCGCGGCGCTCCGTTGCAGGCGCGTGCAGCCTTGCGACGCGGCGCTCGAGCTCGCGCACCGTTATGCCTGGCGTTGGCAGCCCGGTGCGCGGGTCCGCGAACGTCACGCACGCATCGGCGAGCTCGCGTACCTCGGCTGCGTTTCCGTACTTGGAGAGCACACCCTGCAGCACCTTGGCGTGGCCGAGCGTGATCGCGCCGCGGCGCACGTAGTCGCGCACCTCGGGCGGAAGGTCGAGAAGTCCCACGAGATTCGCGACGGACGAGCGGTTCTTCTTGCCAACGCGGCGTGCCACTTCGTCGTAAGTGAGGTTGAAGCGCGTTCTAAGCGCCTGGTAGCCCTCGGCCTCCTCGATGGGGTTGAGGTCGTCGCGCATCAGGTTCTCGGTGATGGCGAGCACTGCTGCGCCTGCGTCGTCCACGTCCTTCAGCACCACGGGAACGAGCTTGAGGCCTGCCTCGATGGCGGCTCGCTGGCGGCGTTCGCCGCAGATGAGCTCCAGCTTGCCGTCGGCGCGGCGGCGGCAGGTGAGCGGCTGTATGACGCCGTTCTCGCGAATGGACTCCACAAGGTCGTCCAGCTGTTCGCGGCCGAACTCGGTGCGCGGCTGGAACGGGCAGCGCTCGATGTCCTGCGGCGGCACCTGCAGCACGCGCTCTGTCTCTGAGATCTCAGGTGTCGTGGCGGTCTGCGTGAAATGCGGCGTGGCCACAGGCGGCGCGACTGGCGCGGTGGGCGTGATGAGCGTATCAAGCCCTCCTCCAAGGCCGCGCCCGACATGGCCAAGGCCGCCGCGCTGCTGCCCCTTCATCGCCGCGCGGTTCGGCGGCTTCGGTCCGCTCGCCTTCTTGAGGAACGGGCTCTCGGGCCGCGCGTTCTTCTTCGCTGCGCTCATGGATACATCCCCGGCTTGTCGAGCCCGGCCGTCTCGGGGAAGCCGAACATCACGTTCATGTTCTGGAGGGCCTGCCCCGCCTGGCCCTTGACGAGATTGTCGATTATCGAGACGATGCGCAGCTTGCGCACGCGCTGGTCCACCGACACCACGATCTCGCAGCGGTTGGTGCCGCGCACGCTCATCGTGCCAGTGGCGGCGGTCGAGGGCAGCACGCGCACGAAGGCGCTTCCGGCGTAGAACTCGCGGTATATATCAAGCACCTCCTGCTCGGTCACGTCGCGCGTGAGGTCCCCGTAGAGCGTGGAGAGGATGCCGCGCGAGATGGGCAGCACCTGCGCGGTGAATATGATCTTCACGTCCTCGCCGCCCTGCAGCGAGAGTTCCCTCTCCACCTCGCACACGTGCTGGTGCCCGCTAAGCCTGTAGGCGTTGATCTGCTCGCAGCGCTCAGGGTAGTGGAACTGCGGCTTCGCCTTCTTGCCAGCGCCGGAGACGCCGCTCTTGCAGTCGCACACTATGGACTGCGGCTTCACGAGGTGCGCCTTCGCGGCGGGCGACAGGCCGAGGATGCAGCTAGTCGCGAAGCAGCCGGGGTTGCCAACGAGGTTGGCGCGCGCGATCTCGGCGCGGTGCAGTTCGGGAAGGCCGTACACGTTCGTTCCGAGAAGCTCGGGCGAGAGATGGTTCGGGTCCCTGCCGAGGCGCGTCGCGTAGTCCTGGTATGCGGCGAGCGTGGTGAAGCGGAAGTCGCCGGAGTAGTCGATCACCTTTGCGCCGAGGGCGAGCTCGCGCTTGGCGTCGGCCATGCCGACGCGGTCGGGCGTGGAGAAGAAGACCACGTCGAACGCGCCCTGCGCGGCGGGGTCGTCCGCGGCGAGAATCGGCATGTCGCAGTAGCCCGCGAGGTGCGGGTACACGTCGGATATCCTGCGCCCCGCGTCCTCGCGCGCCACGAGCGCGCCTATCTCCGCGTACGGGTGACGCAGAAGCAGATCAATGATTCCAAGGCCGCCGTAACCGGTGGCGCCAACGACTTTGACTTTTATCTTCTTGTTCATGTCCCTCATATTCTATCATATCCTGTGCGTTCCGTGTGGGAAAAGTTATGGCGACACAGGTTTTTCGGTTGTGAGCCGTACGGGATCATGGTGCAGGCAAGCGCCTGGCCTGCCCGCACCTGCACTTCGCCCTAGCGCATGTAGAGGAGAGTGCCGCCGGAATACATCAGGCTGAGCGTGTTTCCGCCGCGCACCATCACCCTCCAGCCGCGCGGCAGCTCCGTTGCCACTTGCGGCGCAGACGTAATCTCGGTCTGGGACGTCAGTAGCGGGTAGCGTTCGTTGCGGTTCAGTTCTGGCGTGCCGGTGAATGCGATCGTAGCACGCGAAAGATCAACCGCCTCGACGGCAAGCGTGCCGCCGGAAACAATGTCCGCATAGTCGATCGTCCACGTGCCGTTGACCGCGAGCGTGCCGTTCTCGAACGCGCCTGTACCCGAATAGAGTTCGTTCAGCTCGAAACTTGCACCGCCGAGATCGACCTTCGCAGAGCCAGATATCGCAAACGGCGCGTCTGCGGGAATCGTCTGCTGCAAAGGCAGATAGCCGGCCGTCGTCAATAGCGGCAGCTCGCCGCCGTTGGCAGTCGCCGTGAGCGGCGTGTAGTTCGCGGCCACCTCGGCATCGCGTCCCTCGAAGTCGATGCCGATGCCGATCCTGCCGTCGCCAAGCCAGCCCTGTGCCGACGGACCCGATCCGCCGCCGCCCTGATGGAGGCCGATGCGAATCGCGTGCGGACCCGGCGCAAGCGTGACGTTCGCCTTGGTCGGCGCATCCCAGCCACCGTTGTCGAGCACCACTCTGCCGTCGATCGTCAGATAGACGCTGTCATCGAAGTTCTCCACGAACGTCCAGGTGGCGTCGCTCGCGCCATGGTTCCAGATGTAGCCCTCGAACACGTAGTCGACATTCCTGTTTTCAACGCCTTCGACGATGTCGGTTTCCTGGTGGGCCTTGTTGGCGTAGTCAAGATTCGGCCACACCCCGGTTGCAGGGCTCGCCGAGGTGCGATAGCTGCCACCGGAGAGGAAGCCGCCGTAGAGCCCAATGCTGGACTGCACGAGCCTGAGCGTGCCTCCGTTCACATGCACCGCCGCAGGGGGCGCGAATTCCGGCTCCACGAATTCATCGGTCGTAAGCGTGAAGAGTGTGCCGTCGCCGTCGTCCGCCAAGGGCTGGAAATTGGCGGCGACCTGCTCCCCGCGGCCTTCGAAATCTACGGCAATGCCAAGGCCTGTATCCTTCATCCAGGCGTTGTCCGCGCCGTCGTTGGCCGATGGACCAGAACCGCCAGTGCCCTGCCACACGACGAGGTGGAAGGCGTGCGGACCGGGCTCAAGCGAGATGGTGCCCAGCGTGGCCAAGTCCCATTGCTCATTGTTTAGCACCACCGTGTCATCGATCTTCAGATAGACGTTGTCGTCGAAGAATTCGGCGAACGTCCACGTTACTGTCTCCTCCGTGCGGTTCCAGATGTAGCCATCCCAGATGCAGCCGAGCTGTTTGTTGGCGAACGGATACCCGAAGACGCTCGTGACGCCGTCGCCAAGCGCCACGTCTGCGTACGCGAGATCCGTCACCACGTCGACGTGGTTCTCCTCCGTCGCCTTGAGCAGCCAGTCGTATTCGCCGTTCTGGAAGAGCATGTAGAGGCCGGGACGGCGCGCCGACTGGCGCTCGCCGCTCACCGTCACCTTCGCGTCGAGCGTCGAGACGGTCTCGGCGTCGCCGTTGACGATGATTTCGGTGGCGGCGAAAGACGACGCACGCAGCGTGCCGCCCGAGAGGGTAAGCGGCCCTTCCGGAAGCGTGGCGCCTTCAAGCGACAGCGTGCCGCCTGCCACCTCGACGCCCACGAAACCGTTCGCGCCAGTCAAGGCAAGCGTGCCTTCGCCCTTCTTGACTATTGGACCTGCCGCGTTCGGCCCCATCGTGATGCTGGCCGCATCGAGCGTGATCGGCTGGTCGGTGCGCCGCCCGCCGCCGTAGAGCGTCACCGTGGGCTTTGATGTGTATCCCCAACCAGGGCAGGTGACGATAATGCCGCGCACCTTGCCGGACGTGGAATCGAAGTCGGCCACCGCCGTCGCGCCAGTGCCGCCGCCGCCAAGGATTGAGACGCTCGGCGGGCCTATCATGTCGTCGGCCGTGTAGCGGATCGCCTGCACGCCGTTGCCCTCCGGCGCCTGGATCGGGAGAAGCGTGTTGGTGTCTTTGCCGTCCGTGTCGAAGACCGCGCCCTTGGAGAACACATAGACGCCGTCGGGCAGGTATCCAGCATCGCCGAAGATGCTCTTGCCGTCGACCATCGACTTGAGCGTGCCGCCGTTGAAGGTCACGTACGTCTGCGCGTTCTCGCCGCCCTGCTTCCAGAGACTGCCCGCGGAGAGCTCGCCGCCGTTGAGGTTGACCTGCCCGTGGAAATTGCTGCGGTTAGAAAGCTGCACGCCGCGCACCGCGTCGGGAGTGCCGAACTGCGCCGTGCCGCCGGCTATCGTGAAGACGCCCTGTCCGCCGGTGGCGTTGTTGTCGTTGTTGTCGCCGAGATAGAGATCGGGCACGCTCTCGAAGCGGCCGCTGGTCTGATAGACTACGCCCGTGCCGCCACGGCTGAGGCCGAGCACGCCTCCAAGCACGTCCTTCTGGTGGAACACGCCACCCTTGATCGAGAGAATGCCCGCGCTGCGCAGATTCTGCGCGAGCTGCGAGTAGCCCATGAAGAACGTATCGCCGCCTCCGACCTCCCAGTAGCCGTAGCTGCCCTCGCCGGAGGCAAGGCGCCCGTCGCATCCCCAGCCGGCCCAGTTGACGATCTCGCCGCCGCGCTGATACACCGCGCCCTGCGAGTTCCTGCTTGTCGCCACGCTGATGCGGTTCGATATGACCGCACCGTCCATCACCTCGAGGACGCCCTGCACATGCTCCGCCCCGCTCGCGATGTAGAGCGCGTGGCTCGCCGTCTGGTACGGCTTGAGCTCGGTGTGGTAGAGAGCGTCCTCCTCCAGCACCATGCGCGCGCGTTCTGGCGCGTCGGCGTTTGCCGGGGCCGAATATCCAAGGCGCGTGTCGACGTCGCCGCAGTCGATCTCGGATGCGCGCACGCGCAGCGTGCCGGTGCGCACCACTTCGACCATGCCGAAGGAGTTGTAGCCGACGTCGTTGAACAAGAGCTCGCCGCCCTCAACGTAGAGTCCTCCGCCAACGGGATAGTTCCTGTGCGAGGCAAGTGTGCCCTCGCCTGCCTTGCCGATGCCAACGGGCTTGTCGGCGGTACCGGCCTCCAATTCGACGTCCCGCCCGTCAGTATCGATCACGATCGCGCCGTTTGCGCCCTCCGGCGCAGTCGCATTCGCCACAAGCGCCTTGATTTCGTTGAAGCTCCAGCCGTTCGCGCCGCCATCGCCCATCTTGACGAGCAGCTTGCCCTGGTTCGACACCGTCACTCGGCCCGGCTCGTCGAAGCCCGGAAGCGCCGCCGCCGATGGGAAATAGAGAATGCCGTAGCTCGCCTCGGTGCCGCCCGTGTAGTCGTTCTCGGGGTTTTCGATCTTCACGCGGCCTATCGTGCCGCCACCGTCGCGGCCGATGGAGCCTGCGCCCGTGATCTTGCCGGTGACGCGGAAGCTCGTGTTGTCGTTCGCCGCCATGTTGAGGCGAGCTCCCTCTTCGAGCGTCACGGTGCCGGCCCATGTGTTCTGTCCGTCGTAGTTTCCCGCACGGCAGGCGAAGCGCCCGCCCGTGGATTTCACGAAGAGCGGCCAGGCGATCGCCGAGCCGAGGTTGTAGAATTCAAACGCGCCGTTCGTCTCGAACTCGAACGCGCCTTCGCCGCTGAACGTCGTCGTGGCCTCGGCGCCCACCATGCCGTTCTTCACGCGGATCTTCGCCTCCGAGCCGCCGGCCTCAACGGGAACGGACGTGAGAATGAAGCTGCCGCCGCCCTCCTTCGCGAGCACGTGGTTGTTGAGCTTCAATCCCGCCTGGGCCCCGCCCTCCGAGCGCAGGTCGAATCGTCCCGTCGCGTTGACTGTCGCGTCGGCCGCGAGCTCGACGTTCCGGAGGGCATTGTACTGGCTGCGTCCGCTCGAGTTGACGAGCGCGCCCTTCCCATCCGCGCCAGCGCCTTCGATCACGATCTTCGTGGCGCCGAAGCGCACATTGTTGTCTCCAGTCGCGCTGGGATTGCCAACGTCTAGCGTCCCTCCGCTCTTGACCTCTATCGTGGCCAGGCCGTCGCCAAAGGCCGTCGCCATCTCGTCCTTGCCCGCAAGGAGCGTTCCCTCCTTGACCTGCACGGTTCCCGCGAACGTGCGGCTCTCGTTCTTGACATTCAAAGTGCCCGCGCCCGACTTGACGAACGTGCCCGCGCCCGAAAGCGTCTTGTCGAATTCGGCGTCGTTCGCATACGGCAGCTCCACGGCGCCCTGCCCGATCGAGAAATGCGCTACGTCCGTTCCGCCGGCCAGCTTCACCGTGCCTGCGCCGAACTTGACGAGCGAGTCGTCGTTGCCGAGCTTGACGATAGGCGAGTTGACAGTCAGCACGGATGCTGCGTTCTTCACGTCCAGATTGAGCGTGCCTGCGCTCGGCGAGACTGCGCCGACGCCCTCCGTGTCGCCCACCGTCATGTCGCCTGCGCCTGAAAGGACGCCGAGCCCGCCCGTCTTCAGAGTCTCGCCGGCGGCGATGGCAAGCGTATGGGCAACGGAAAAGCCGTTGACGTACATTGCCGCCTCCGTAGTCGCGGCGCCGAGACGGTTGAGTGCGCCTGTGCCGTCGCGCGCCACGCGGTAGTTCGCCGCGCCGTTGCTTGCCACCGTCTCGCCCCGCGTGGCGAGGTCAGTGTAGACGATGCTCGCCGCGTCGCCAAGCTTGGCCTGGTGGACGACAGTGCCAACGCCGTTGGAGGCGACGACGCGCCAGTATTTCTCGATGCTGGGATTGTAGGCGCTAGAGACCGTATGCTCGGTCGTGCCGGGCAGCAGCGTGGCGATGCTCGTCCACGGTCCCTCCGCGGAGTCGGACGACTCGACGTAGTAGCGCAATGCGTCACGTCCGTTCGACCAGCGGATCTTCACGTCCGTACCTTCGCCCGTGATCGACGGGCTGCTCCACGTCGGCGCCGACGTGCCCCACACGGCATATCCGCCGAAGATGCCGTTGTCGCTGTAGCTGTTGATGGCGAACGTGATCTTGCCTTCGGCGTCCGCCTGGACCTGCGCCGAGAAGGTGTGGGCCGCGCCAAAGCCGGCATCGGCCGGCCTCACGCCGCAAACGAGCGTGACGCCGTTCGCCTTGCAGCGGAAGATGCGGTTTTGATTGGCGTTGTACGTTTCCGCGAAATGGATCTCGGCGATGTAGGTGGCCCCCGGCGTGAGACCGCCCACCGTATTCTCCGAAGCGCCCCACACCTCGATCTGGTAGATCTCCGGCGGCGCCCATGCAGGCGAGGAGGTGTAGATGCGCTTGTCGCCGTCGTCGCCGAGGTTGCGCCCCGTTGCGGCAGTGTTGTCCACCGTGATCACATCGGGGTATGTGATGGTTACGTTGTTGCGCAGTGCGCGCCCGTTGTTCGTTCCCGCCACGCTGATGCCCGGCGTGTTGTAGGGACGAAACGGCCAATACTCGCTGGAAACGCCGTTGAAGGCATCAACGAGTCCCCAGGCGTCGCCGTAAGGGTGCGAGCCAGTATATCTATCCGCCCAGACGCTCCCGACTAGCGCAAGCGCCAGAGAGAACACAATTCTTTTCCGCATACCAACCTCCTAAGAGGAACCTTCTTGTCATTTCAGTGTCTTCTGCAGCCCAGAGCAAATGGTCCGAACAGAAACCGCAAAAGCACCGATTTTCGCTTCTCGCCATATATTGTGCCATAAATTTGGCATACGAACAAGCCCAAATGCAAAAAGGCATGCGTTTTCCAACGAAACGCGCGCGACACTTGCGGCGGGCGGCGGCGTATGGTACAATTATCGCCATGAAAACTCTCGGCATAATTCCTTCCCGGTACGGCTCTAGCCGCTTCCCGGGCAAACCGCTCGTTCCGCTGTGCGGAAAGCCACTCGTCGCCTGGGTGGTGGAGGCCGCCCGGCGCGCGAAATCCCTCGACGAAGTGGTGGTGGCAACGGACGACGAGCGCATCGCCGCCGCGGTGGAGCCCTTCGGCGTGCGCGCCGTCATGACCCCCAGCGAACTCCCAAGCGGCACGGACCGAATCGCATGCGCCGCGCGCACAGCGCTTGGCGGAATCTCTCCGGACGACGTTCTCGTGAACATCCAGGGCGACGAGCCGCTCATCGATCCAGCCCTGATCGACGCCCTTGTCGCCCGCCTCCGCGAGCCCGGCAACCGCTGGCACATGGCCACCGCCGTCACTCCAATCCGAAATGAACGCGACCTCCACGCAAAGACCGTGGTGAAGGTGGCGCTAGACCGCGACGACGGCGCGCTCTACTTCTCGCGCGCCACCATCCCCGCACGGCGCGACGAAGCGGAGGACCTCTCAAGCGGGCTCTACGTGCGCCACCTCGGCATCTACGCATACCGCGGCGACTTCCTCGTCCGCTACGTCGCCGAGCCCCCCTGCGCCCTTGAGCTCACCGAGAAGCTCGAACAGCTGCGCGCCCTCTGGATGGGCGCGAAGATCGCCTGCATCCGCACTGAGGACGAAGGCGTCGGCGTGGACACGCCCGAAGACGCCGCGCGCGTGGAGTCCATCCTCGCCTCGCGCATCGCCGCATCGTGACGAACCCAAGCGCACGGAAAACGCCATGAAGATAAAAGACCTGCTCGCAAAGGGAACCCCATCCGTCTCCTTCGAGGTATTCCCCCCGAAAAAGGACGCCCCGTTCGAACCCGTGAAGGAGGCAGTGGCCCGCCTCGCGCGCCTCAACCCCTCGTTCATATCCGTCACATACGGCGCATCCGGCAACGCGCAGGCGAACACCGCCGAGATCGCCTCGTTCGTGCAGGCGTGCGGCACGCCCGCCCTCGCGCACCTCACGTGCCTCACCTCGAGCCGCGAGCGCATCGCCGACGAGATCACTGACCTCCGCTCGCGCGGAATCGAGAACATCCTCTGCCTGCGCGGCGACGCGCCGGCCAACGCCGCTGCGCCCGCGGCGCAGGCGTTCGCGCACGCCGTCGATCTCGTGCGCGCGCTGCGCCCCTCCACATTCTGCCTGGGCGGCGCATGCTACCCCGAATGCCATCCGGAGTGCGCGCACCTTGCGGACGACATCGCGCACCTGAAGGAGAAGGTGGACGCCGGGCTTGACTTCCTCACCACGCAGATGTTCTTCGACAACAACGTCTTCTACCGCTACCTCGCGAAGCTGCGCGGCGCCGGGATCGTCGCGCCCGTCATCGCCGGCATCATGCCCGTCACGAACGGACGCCAGATCAAGCGCATCTGCCAGCTTTCGGGCACGTATCTGCCAAGCAGGTTCAAGGCGATTGTGGACCGCTTCGGCGACGACCCGGAGTCCATGCTCTCCGCCGGCGTCGTGTACGCCGCAGAGCAGATCGTCGATCTCTTCGCGAACGGCGTGAACGCCGTGCACGTCTATACCATGAACCGCCCCGAGGTCGCCGAGCGCATAATGTCCAACCTCAGAGGGATAATCTAGGGAAGAAAACAATAGATAATTTCTACAGAGCGATGAAGAAAAGGCTCATATTCGCCGCACTCGCCATTCTTCTCGCCGTCTGGACGCTCTACGACCAGACGGGCGACTTCGAGTTTCTGCGCTTCGACGACCACGACTACACCTTCCGCTGCACATTCG
>CAMIVJ010000056.1 GCA_946401765.1 uncultured bacterium
TCTACGTGCTACCCACGTTCCCCGACCAGCCCACGTTCGCGTACCGCAAGCCGCTAGTGGTGCTGATCGACCGCCACAGCGCCTCCGCCTCGGAGATCGTGGCTGGCGCGCTGCAGGATACGGGCCGCGCCGTCATCGTGGGCGACACGCAGTCGCACGGCAAGGGCACGGTGCAGACGGTTCTGCCCATGGGGCGCCAGGAGTACGGCTCCATGAAGATCACCACCGCGCGCTTCTACCGCATCAACGGATCCTCCACGCAGGTGAAGGGCGTGGCAAGCGACATCTGCCTGCCGTCGTCCATAGACGACCGCACGGACGTCGGCGAGGACAAGCTGCCGAACGCGCTGCCGTGGACGCGAATCGAGCCGGCGAACTACGAGACGATCTGGAACATGCCGAACCTCGTTCCGAGGCTGCGCGACCGCTCCGCCGCGCGCACGGCCGACTCTCCCGAATGGAAGCGCCGCCGCGAGGTGGTGAAGCTCTTCCACGACCTCTCGGAGAGAAAGACCGTGACCATCGCGCGCGACGCGCGCAAGAAGCTGATGAAGGACGACCGTGCCGTTCTTGAAGCGGCGGACGAGGCCGACTTTGAAGACGACGAGGAATATGAAAAGCTCACCGATGCCGAAAAGGAGAAGGAGGACGCCGCAGCCGCCCGCAAGCGGGACATCGTGCTGACAGAGGCGTTCAACATCCTCGCCGACGTCGCAGCAATGACCGGCGGCGAAGAGGCTCCGCCTCCTCCTCCGCAGCCGGCCAGCCGTCTTCCCGCCTGGCTGCAGGCCATCCAGAGAGGAGGCGAGCCGTGAACAAGGTGCGCTTCACAAAGATGCACGGCGCCGGAAACGACTTCGTGCTCATCGACGACCGCGACGAACGTTTCCCCGCGCACGACCATCTGCGCCTGGCGGCAATGGCCTCGCCGCGCACTGGAATCGCCTGCGAGGGCGTGATACTCGTGCAGCCGTCTAAGACGGTGGACTTCCGCATGGTGTTCTTCAACCCTGACGGCACCGAGGCCGATCTCTGCGGAAACGGTGCAAGGTGCGTGGCCGCGTTCGCCCGCGAGATCGGTGCGGCGAATGGACGCTCCGTCACCTTCGAGACGCGTGCCGGCCTTGTGGACGCCGAGGTGCTCGACGCCGGCAAGGTGAAGGTGTGGATGCCAGAGCCGAAGAACCGCCGCTATGGACTTGATGTGGATGGCGTGAAGGGCGACTTCATCGTCGCCGGCGTGCCGCACTTCGTGGTGCCGTGCGAAAGCGTTGCCAACGTCGATGTGGCGAACCTAGGCCGCAGACTGCGCCTCGCTGCCGCCTTCGAACCCGACGGCACGAACGTGGACTTCGTCCAGTTCTGCCCGCCGAACAAGGCCATAATCCGCACCTACGAGCGCGGCGTGGAGGCCGAAAGCGGCGCATGCGGCACGGGCGCTGTGGCGACGGCCGTGGTGGCGGTGGAGACGAAGGGTCTCTCGCTTCCGCTCCACGTGCACACGTCTCAGGGATTCGACCTGACGGTGGACGGCGACTGGCGCCAGGCGAAGGGCACGGGCTTCACGCTTACCGGTCCAGTCAAGAAGGTCTTCGAGGGCGAGATCGATCTTGATTCGCTCGATATTGGAAATGAGATGGAGTAGTTAGTTCAAAGTTCGAAGTTCAAAGTTCGGAGTTCGGAGTTTGAAGTTGAGAGTGCAATGAAGGAGGAGACATGGCGGAACTGATAGTGGCGCTTGACGTGCAGTCGCGCGAGGAGGCCGTGGAGAAGGTTAAGCTCATCGGCGAGCCGGTGGGCTTCTACAAGATCGGGCTCGAGCTTTTCACCGCGGAGGGGCCTGACGTTGTCAAGGCCGTGAAGGATCTTGGCAAGAAGGTGTTTCTAGACCTCAAGTTCCACGACATCCCTCGCACAGTCGAGCGCGCCGTGCGCTCCGGCGGAAAGCTGGGCGTGGACCTGATGACGATCCACTCAGTGGGCGGCAGGGCGATGATCGCGGCGGCGCACGAGGCGGCCGCGGAATTCGGAGCGGCCGCGCCGAAGATTCTCGCGGTGACGGTGCTCACCTCGCTTGACCAGACGGACCTTGCGGATGTTGGAATCGTCGGCCGCACGCCCGCCGAGCAGGTGGCGGCCATGGCGAAGTTCGCCACTGAAAACGGCGCGGACGGTCTTGTGTGCTCCCCGATGGAGGTTGGCGCGCTTTCTCGCTCGCTCGCCGCGGGAACCCTCTTCGTCACGCCGGGAGTGCGCCCGGCAGGCAGCGCGGTGGGCGACCAGAAGCGCATCGCCACGCCGGCAGACGCGGTGCGCGACGGCGCCACGCATCTTGTGGTCGGCCGCCCGATTCTCGCCGCGGCAGATCCCGTGGCCGCCGCGCGCGCTATACGCGCCGAGATGGACGCCGCTCGTTAGTCCTCTGCGCTAAGCGGAGACCGCAACATGGTAATAGACTTCCACAGCCACAATTTCCCCGCGTCCCTCGCCGCGCGCGCCATCGAGGTGATGTGCGGCAAGCTGGCGGCCATGAACGAGCAGATGGGCGGGAACTTCAGGCCCGTCGGCGATGGCACGGTTGCCACGCAGCTGCGCGACATGGACCGCTCGGGCGTTGACATGTGCGTGAACTGCCCGGTGTGCACGCGGCCGGACAACTTCGACGCGATTCTGGCGCGCGCCATCGCCGTGCGCAACGGCGCAGAGGGCGAAGAGGCTGCGCGGCGCATATTCCAGCTGGGCTCCATCCATCCCGAGGACCCGCTCTTCGCCGAGCGCGTTCAGGCGCTGAAGGCGGCAGGCATTCCCGGAATCAAGCTCCATCCCAACTACCAGGGGATCAGCCTCGGCGATCCGAAGCTCGTTCCGTTCTTCACCGCTCTGCGCGATGCAGGGCTCTTCGTGATAAGCCACTGCGGATTCGATCCAGGATACATCGACGCGCCCGATGTGGCGGGTCCGAAGCAGATTGCGACGCTCCTCGAGCGCGTGCCTGGCCTTAAGTTCGTGGCGGGGCATCTCGGAGGCGAATGCGGCAACCCGGCCCATGCGACCGACGCGTTGCTGCAGTTCGAGAACTGCTGGATCGACACCGCGGTGATGGTGTACCGCGAAGACAAGCCGGAGGCGCAGAGGGTGGTGCGCGAGTGGCCGGCCGACAGGATGGTGTTCGGCACAGACTACTTCTGGCGCGACGAGGCGAAGATCAAGGCGTGGGTTGAGTCGTTCAGGCCCAATCCCGCCGAGCGCGAAAAGATTTTCCACGTAAACGCCGAGCGGCTGCTCGGCATCGCATGAAGGAGGATTGCAGAATGGAAGGGCACATCGAATCGATAGCGGAGCTGAACGAGATAGTGAGGTCCGGACGCTTCCCGCAGCTGGTGCTGCGCGACGAGGCGCGGCACGTAGAGCGCATTGTGCGCATGGCCGAGCGGATATCAGCGCACATTCCCGCAGTGAGGCTTGTGCTGGTGGCGGGGCCATCCTCCGCTGGCAAGACGACAACCGCGCTGCGCCTCTGCACGAGGCTGCGCGAGAACGGGCTTGAGGCGCGCTGCGTCTGCACCGACGACTACTTCGTGGGCGATGCGCGCAATCCGCGCGACGCGCAGGGGAATCTCGACTACGAGACGATCGAGGCGGTGGACAGAGCGAGGCTCGTGCAGGACCTCTCCGGGCTGTTCGCCGGCGAGAAGGTCCATCTGCGCAAGTTCAACTTCGAGGCGAAGGACGGCTTCGACGACCCAGCCGAGACCACCCTGCCGCCGCGCGGCATCATAGTTCTGGAGGGAATACACGCCCTCAATCCGCTTCTCACCGAGGGAATACCGGAGAACATCAAGTTCCGCGTCTACCTGAACGTCTTCACGCAGCTGCTGGCCGATCCGTGCGACGTTTTCTTCGCCGACGACTCGCGCCTCATCAGGCGGATCGTGCGCGACGCGAACTACCGCAACGAGTCCGCCTCGTCCACTCTCGCGCGCTGGCCCAGCGTGGAGCGCGGCGAGCAGCAGTGGATCAATCCGTTCCGCCGTCTGGCTGACGCAGTGTTCAACACCGCTCTCGACTACGAGCTCGCCGTCTTGAAGACGCACGCGCTCGACATGCTGCGCGGGGTAGAGCCCGATGACCACGGCTTCCGCGAGGCCGAGCGGCTTATAGCCGTCCTCTCCGGCGTCGCCGAGGCGCCGAGCGACGGCGTGCCCGGCAACTCCATTCTGCGCGAGACGATCGGCGGCAGCCAGTTCAGCTATTGATGCTTCATACGGGGCTCAACTCGCTCGACGGAATCCCCGTCGAAGTGGTGCGTAAGCGCGTGAGGCGGATAAGCCTGCGCGTGGACGCCGAAGGCGTGGTGCATCTCAACATCCCGTCGTGGGGCGCGACCATCGCCGAGGGAGAGGCCTTTCTGCGTTCCCAGTGGAAGTGGTGTGTCGCTGCGCGCGCCAAGGCGATGGCGCGGCGCCCCGCAGTACGCACGCCGCCCACGAAGGAGGAGCTCGCCGCGCTCGTCGCGCTGCTTGGAGAGCTGCAGACGACGTGGTCGGCGCGCCTTGCAGAGCCAGGCGTGACGTGGCACTTGAGACGAATGAAGACGCTGTGGGGCTCCTGCCACTGGACGAAGAGGCGCATCACCTACAACTCGGAGCTCGCGCGTGCGCCGAGGGAGCTGGTGGAGTATGTGGTGGTGCACGAGCTCACGCACCTGCAGGTCCACGATCATGGTCCGCGCTTCCATGCGCTCATGGACGATCGTCTGCCAGGCTGGCCGGCTCTCCGCCGTCGCCTCAACAATGGTCATAGAAAGAATTTTTTGGTATAATTATCTGAAATGAAGGCACCAATCAGATTAGCATTGTGCGCCGCTGCGGCAATCTGCGCGCTGGCGGGATGCAGCACCGTCTCGCGCGCCAGGCGCGCGCAGGAGGCGATGGTCCGCTTTACGAACGATGTCGCCGTCGCGCGCGCGCCGTCGCGAGTGAATCTCCTCGGAAGCAGCCTGCAGGACTACGTGGCGTTCGCGGCGGCGAATCGTCCCAATCTCGAGGCTGCGCGCCTTGCCGTCTCAAACGCGGCGCTCGAGCTTGTCTCGGTCTCGGCCGACCGTCATCTCCAGATGTCGCTTTCAGGCGGCTATTCTCAGGCGACTGCAAACACGCACGAGTTCTCGTGGCATCAGAAGCGCGGGAAGGGCACGGCGGACGTCTCGTTCGACCTGCTCATCTGCGACTTCGGCCGCATCGACGCCCGCGAACGCGCAGCGCGCGAGGAGCTAGTCTCAGCGAAACGCGAGCTGGCCGAAACCGAGCTCGCCGTTTTCGACGAGGTCTGCCAGGCCTACTTCGCGCTCCTTCGCAGCGACGCGCTTCTCGAGGTGGCGCGCACGAACGAGTTCATGCACGCCGAGCATCTGCGCCAGGCGGAGTCGCTCTTCGGCGCGGGCGAGGCGAAGAAGCTCGACGTGCTGAAGGCGCGCGTGGACCTCTCCGACGCCCGTCTCGAGACGATCAACGCATCGAACAACGTGGTCACCGCGGGCGCCGAGTTTCTGCGCTCTCTCGGGCTTGAGAGCGACAGGGCAGCACGCGAGGACGTGCTGGGAGTTTCCACAAACGCGCTTGAGGCAATGGTGGGCGGCCTGCCCGCCACGGCGTACAACGCCACTGAGGCCCTGCAGATCGCGCGCACCAACTCCCCTGCCCTGATGGTGCTGCGCGCCCGCCTGCGCGCCTCAATGGCCGATGTGGACTACGCCATTGCCGACCTCATGCCGAAGGTGACGCTCTCCTCGGCGTTCTCGTTTGTGGATCCCGCCTGGAACTGGAGCTGGGGCTTCCGCGCCGTGCAGTCCGTCCTGGACGGCTTACGCAAGGAGACGGCTGTGGACGCCGCCGTTGTGGCGATGGAGAGCGCTCGCACCGCGGTTGAGGCCGCAGAGCAGCAGCTCTCGTGCGACCTCGCCGTGGCCGCCGCAACGCGCGACAACGCCCGGCAGTCGCTCGACACCGCGCGCGTGGAGGTGGCCCAGGCGCGCGAGAACTTCGAGAACGTGATGATGCAGTACCGCGTGGGCGACGCATCGCGGCTCGACTTCACGGACGCCGCCAGCACGCTCGCGAGCGCGCTTGGCGCGCGCGTCAAGGCGTTCTACGCGGCCGAGATGGCCGAGGTCGCCCTCGTTCGCCTCACCGGGCTCGACCCCTGGCCCGCGCCAGCCGTTCCATCCGCACCCGCCGCATCCATTGAGGACCTCGCAAAATGAAAATCGTAAAGTTTCTGCTGAAGCTGATCGTGTGGCTCGCCGTTCTCGGCGGCGCCGGCTATGGCGTGTACCGCTACATGGAGTCCAAGAAGGAGAGCGCCGCCGTGGTGAGCTACCGCACGGCCAAGCTGGTGCGCACTGACGTTGCCCGCACCGTTGAGGCAACCGGCACTGTGCAGCCGATCAAGAAGGTGGAGGTGGGCGCGCAGGTGAACGGGCGCATAGTCAAGCTCTTCGTGGACTACAACTCCGTGGTGACGAACCGCCAGGTCGTGGCGCTTATCGACCCTCAGGTGTACGAGGCGAACTACAAGAGCTCGCTCGGCGAGCTGCACTCCAACGAGGCCAACGTGAAGAAGTGCGAGGCGCAGCTGGTGCTTGCCGAGAAGACGCTCAAGCGCAAACAGGAGCTGGTGAAGAAGGACATGGCCCCAGTGGCCGACTATGACAACGCCCTTGAGGCGCGCGACACCGCCATCGCCTCGCTCGCCGCCGCGCGCGCGAGCGTGGAGCGCAGCCAGGCTAGCGTCACCCAGGCCAAGGCCAATCTCGACTACTGCACCATCATCTCGCCCGTTAACGGCATCGTGCTTGAAAGATCCGTCGATGAAGGCCAGACCGTCGTCTCGTCGATGAACGCAGTGCCAATCTTCAAGATCGCCACCGACCTAAAGCGCATCCAGGTGGAGGCCACCGTGCCGGAAGCGGACATCGGCAGCGTGAAGGACGGCCAGAATGTGTCGTTCACGGTGGACTCGTATCCCGGGCTTACCTTCACCGGCGTAGTCACGCAGGTGCGCATGGCATCAACCACAACTTCAAGCGTCGTCACATATCCTGTGATCATCGAAGCCGACAATCCGGGTGACAGGCTCTTCCCCGGCATGACGGCCAACATCTCGGTGCACATCGCAGAGGCGAAGGGCGTGCTGGCTGCTGTTTCGGCGGCGTTCCGGTACCGCCCGGCCGACGACCGCCTCGGCCCCGAAGGACAGTTCCCTCCCAGACAGAAGCCGGAGGGCACTCACGACGCACGCAAGACGCTCTATCTGCTTGGTGACGACGGCGAGCCGAAGAAGCTGCTTGTGGAGACCGGCCTGAGCGACAGCACGTACACGGAGATCAAGACGAAGGAAAATCTCGAGGGCAGGGAAGTCGTGCTAGGCGTCATGGCCGCACCGGCCATGCCTGCGCCTGACGGTCAATCCTCCAATCCGTTCATGCCCAAGCGCCCGCAGCGTACAAGCAGGCGCACCGGCGTGCAGGGGCCGCCGCGCTGATCGCATGAAGTTTTACTTTTTGCGAGATTCCGCTTGCGGGTCCAGATGGATTATGATATACTATTGCGCGTTTTCAACCACGGGGAAGTAGCTCAGTTGGTAGAGCATCACGTTCGCAACGTGAGGGTCGGCGGTTCGAATCCGCTCTTCTCCACCATGTCGGCAAATGCGTTTCGCACAACTGTGCAAAACGCATTTTTTCTTTTAACCGCAGAAGGCCAGCAGCTCTTCTCGCAGCAGTTTGCACGCGAGGGCCGTGGAGCGTCCGGAAGGGTCAAGAGACGGGGCGAGCTCCACGTTGTCGAAGGCGACCACGCGGAAGCGGGCGAAGACGTCGAGAAGCGCGGCGAGAAGCTCGCGGAAGCGAAGTCCGCCAGCCTCCTGCGTGCCGGTGCCCGGAAATTCCGAAGGGTCGAGCACGTCCATGTCCACAGTGAGGTACACTGGCGTTCCCGGCGGCAGCGCAAGCTGCGGGAGCGTGGCGCAGGTGTGGCGTTCGGTCTTCACGTGGCCGGCGGACATGAACGCGAACTCGTCGCGAGTTCCCGATCTGATTCCGAACTGGTGGATGCGCCCGTCGCCGAGGATGTCGTGGCAGCGGCGGATCACGCACGCGTGCGAGAGAGGGTTGCCCAAGTAGTCCTCGCGAAGGTCGGCATGCGCGTCGAAATGGATGATGTGCAGATCGGAATGTCTTGCGGCGACGGCGCGCATTGCGCCAAGGGTAACCAGGTGCTCTCCGCCGAGAAGAACGGGCGTCTTGCCGGCGTCTAGAATCTGCGCTGTCTTTTCCTCGATCATCGCGAGCGCGGGCTCTGGCGCGCCGAAGGGCAGCTCAAGGTCGCCAGCGTCATGCACGCGTACGTCTTCAAGGTCGCGGTCCTGATGCGGCGAGAAAGTCTCGATGCCGAACGACTCCGCGCGCATCGTCTGCGGCCCGAAGCGCGCGCCAGGACGGAAACTTGTGGTGGAGTCGTACGGGGCGCCGAATATCACCGCGCACGCGTCCGCGAAAGAAGAGTCTGCTCCGATGAAAGTCATAGGCTGCTAGCGGTTGAGGAGTTCCTTGACGTAGTTGGGGAGGGCGAAGGCGCCGCGGTGGAGATCGGTGTTGTAGTAGCGCGTGCGGATGCCAAGGCGATTCCAGCGCGTCGCGTCGAGGTCGCCGATTGGATGGTACTTCTTCGAGGCGAAGCCGAAGAGCCAGTGTCCGGAGGGATAGCTTGGGATGTGGCACTGGTACACCGTGGAGACCGGAAACTCGACGGCGATGTGGCGGTGGGCGTCGCGCACAGAGCGCTGGTGGGCGGCGTAGAAGGGCGACTCGTGCTGGTTTATGAGGATGCCGTCATCCCTCAGCGCCTTGAAGCAGGTGCCGTAGAACTCGCGCGTGAAGAGGCCCTCTGCGGGACCGTACGGATCAGAAGAGTCGACGATGATGAGATCGTACTCGGCCTTCTTCCCGCGCACGTAGCGGAGGCCCTCCTCGAACCACACGCTCACGCGCTTGTCCTTGAGCTTGGACGACGTGAAGGGCAGATGCTTCTTCGCGAGCAGCACCACGAACTTGTCCACCTCCACGAGGTCGATCGACTCGATGGTCTTGTACTTGGTGAGCTCGCGCACGGTTCCTCCGTCGCCTCCGCCGATCACGAGGACGTTCTTCACGTTCGGGTTCACGGCCATCGGCACGTGCGTGATCATCTCGTGGTAGATGAACTCGTCCTTCTCGGTGATCATCAGTCCGCCGTCCAGCACGAGCACGCGCCCGTAGGCCGGCGTGTCGAGGATGTCGATCTGCTGCACGGCGCTTTTCTTCGAGGCGATCTGCACGGTCGCCTTCATCGAGAAGCGCACGTCGCTTGTGTGTTCGTCGGTGTACCAGAGTTCCATTGCTTTATTCCACCACTTGGATGTAGTCGAGGTTCATGTCTTCGGTGCCCGTCATGAAGCAGCCTCTGTCCTTTGCGAAGAGGATGTGCTCGAGGATGTCGGGCGTGATGCGCTCGCCAGGGGCGACGATCGGGATGCCGGGAGGGTAGCTCATCACGAACTCGCCCGCGATGTGGCCGACCGAGTCCTTCATCGGCACGCGGCGCTTCGTGGTGTAGAAGGCGTCCTGCGGGGCCATGGCGATGACGGGGTCTATGTATTCGTGGTCGAAGAGTCCGGCAGGGCTGCGCTCGTGCAGGCGCTTGATCTCGGCGAGGGCGGAGATGAGGCGTTCCACGTCCATCATCCTGTCGCCGGCGGAGAGGATTGCGAGCAGGTTGCCGATGTCGCCGAACTCGATCTGTATGCCGTAGTCGTCGCGGAGGTAGTCGTACACCTCGATGCCGGCGAGGCCGATGTCGCGCGTGTGCACGGAGAGCTTGGTGCGGTCGAAGGCGAAGGCCGCGTCGCCGTCCACAAGCTCCGTGCCGAAGGCGTAGTATCCGCCGAGAGCGTTGATCTCCTCGCGCGCGTAGTCGGCGAACTCCATCGTCTTCTCATACATCTCGCGTCCCTTGTAGTATAGCCTGCGGCGGGCGATGTCGAGCGAGGAGAGAAGCAGGTACGAGGCTGAAGTCGACTGCGTGAGCGTGATCGTCTGGCGCACGTAGTCGGGGTTCACCGGCTTGCGCGTGAGCAGTATCGAGCTCTGCGTGAGGCTGCCGCCCGTCTTGTGGATGGAGGCCGCGGCCATGTCGGCGCCTGCGGCCATTGCGGATATGGGCAGCTCCTCGTGGAAGTAGAAGTGCGTGCCGTGCGCCTCGTCGGCGAGCACCAGCATCCCCGCCTTGTGCGCGATGCGCACTATCTCCTCGAGGTTCGAGCAGATGCCGTAGTAGGTGGGGTTGTTGACGAGGATGGCCTTGGCGTCGGGGTGCTCGGCGATAGCCTTCTCGACGGCGGCCACGGACATTCCGAGCGGTATGCCGAGGCGCTTGTCGCGCCCGGGGTTCACGTAGATGGGCACTGCGCCGTTCACCACTAGGGCGTTGATGGCGCTGCGGTGCACGTTGCGCGGAAGGATGATCTTGTCGCCGCGTCCGCATGAGGACCATATCATGGTCTGCACGGCCGAGGTGGTGCCGTTCACCATGAAGAACGCGCTGTCTGCGCCGAACGCCTCGGCGGCGAGCTGCTGGGCGTCCTTTATCACGCTCACCGGGTGGCCGAGGTTGTCGAGCGGCTTCATGGAGTTGACGTCCAGGGCCATGCATAGCGGGCCGAAGTATTCTCCGAGCTCCTGGTTCATCCTCCCGCCCTTGTGCGCGGGCACATCGAAATGCGCGAGGCGGTTTATCCGCTGCGCGTTCAAAGCCTCGGCGAGAGGCGTGGACTTCTGTTCAAGGTGCAATTCATGAATCCCCTGAGCAGGTTTTTCCGTAGGGGCGTTGCTTCCCGTCGTGCACCCGCACGTGGAGAGTCGCCTATTCCGGAACGAACGGCGGAAATAATACCATAAGCCCACCGCAAGCGCAAGCCTCTTGTTGGGGCTCAGGGCCTTCTGCGCAGCTTCACAAGCGCGAGCGACGTTGGCACGGCTACGGCCATCACGAACGCGAGCGCGCCGAGGGTGCCTTCGGCGACGACGCGCCACGGCACAACGAAGTAGTGCGGCAGGCCAGGCCACATCCCGCCAGTGCCGAGCGAGAAG
>CAMIVJ010000057.1 GCA_946401765.1 uncultured bacterium
CCGAGGGCGTGAAGGTGGTGGACGATCCGCTGAACGGCGGCTATCCGATGCCGCTCGACGCCACGGCGAAGTACGATGTTCTTGCCGGGCGCATCCGCCAGGACATCAGCCGCGACGACAAGCGCGGTCTCGAGATGTTCGTCTCTGGCGACCAGCTGCTTCGCGGCGCGGCGCTGAACGCCGTCGAGATCGCCGAGCATCTCGTCAAGAGAGGGCTGGTGTGAGAAAAGGGCGTGCGGCCTGTCAGAACAGTCCTGCCGAAGCGCCAATCCACTTAACGATCTGTACATGACAACGAAAAGGAGAAACGACATGAAGAAGATCATTGTTTTCCTGGCAGTCGCCGCATGCATGGCGAGCGGCGCGTTTGCCTCCGGCAAGCATCACAACAAGGTGCGCAAGGGCGAGGTTGCGGCCGGAATCGCCGCCGGAATCGCCGGCGTTCTCTTCGGCGTGCCCGAGCCTCCACCTCCGCCGCCCCCGCCCGTTGTGGTGCAGCAGCCCGTGATGGTGCAGCAGCCTGTGGTGGCGCAGCCAGTTGTGACCACGCCGGTCGTGACGCAGCCTGTCGTTACGCAGCCCGTTGTTACCACGCCTGTGGTGACGCCCGTCGTGACGCCGGCGCCTGTCGTTGTGCCCCCGCCGCCAGTGGTGCGGCCTGTGAGGCCTCTGCCTCCTCCGCCTCCGCCGCGCCGTCATCCCTACCGTCGCTGGTAGTAGCGCCTGGAGCGTGAAGCGGTGTATTTAAAGCAGCTTGACATCATAGGCTTCAAGTCCTTTGCGGACCGTACCCGGCTCACTTTCGAGCCGGGCATGATTGCCATTGTGGGACCCAACGGTTGCGGCAAGTCTAACGTCTCCGACTCCATTCGCTGGGTGCTCGGCGAACAGCGCCCCACGGCCATCCGCTGCTCGAAGCTGGTGGACGTGGTGTTCAACGGCACCGACACGCGCAAGCCCCTTGGAATGGCGGAGGTGTCGATAACCTTCGCCGACTGCGAGAAGGAGCTTGGCACCGACTATCACGAAGTCACCGTTACCCGCCGCGTGTACCGCGACGGATCAGGCGAGTATTTCATCAACAAGGCGCGCAGTGGCCTCAAGGACATCAAGCGCCTCTTCATGGGCACTGGCATCGGCACCACGTCTTACTCCGTGATGGCGCAGGGCCAGATCGACCAGATTCTTTCGTCCAAGCCCGAAGACCGCCGCGCCGTCTTCGAGGAGGCTGCCGGCATCACGAAGTTCAAGGCCGACCGCAAGGAGGCGCTGCGCAAGATCGAGCAGACCGAGCAGAACCTGCTGCGCGAAGCCGACGTGCTACGCGAGATGAAGCGGCAGATCGGCTCGCTGCAGCGCCAGGTGGGCAAGGCCGAACGCTACAAGACGCTGCGCGACGAGCTGCGCGGGCTCGACATCTACGTTTCGAAGGGCAAGATCCAGGCGTTCAACCTCGCGCTTGAGATGAACGCCGCCAGCCAGCGCGAGACTGAGCAGAAGATACAGGACGCCACCGCCGCAGTGAACGACGCCGAGCGCGCTAGCCAGCAGATCCATGCCGACATGCACCAGCTTGAGGAGCGCCTTGCCGCCCTCCAGGCGCAGCAGGCGCAGGCTGAAGGCCAGTACGCCCGCGCCCGCGAGATGATCGGCGTGAACGAGCAGCGCATCGCCGAGTACAAGGCGTGGAGCGACCGCGACGACCGCGAGATCAGCGCCACCCGCCGCCAGCTCGAGGAGATCGGCATGCAGACCGAGTCGCTGGCGCAGAAGACCGCTCTGCTCGAAGAGGGAGTGGAGTCCGCAAAGGCGGCGCTGGAGGAGGCGGAGACCGCGTTCAACGCCGCAAGCGCCAAGATCGACGAGCTGCGCCAGACGCTGCAGATGGCACGCGGCGAGGCGGTGGCGTGCGATAGGCGCGCGGCGGCTGACCGTGACGAGATCGCACGCATTGAGGCGCAGAGCCGCGAACAGTATCTAAAGCGCGAGCGCCTCGCAAGCGAGGAGGCGCAGCTTTCTGCGATGTCCGCGACTGCCGAGGAGACGCTTGCCTCTGTGAAGGAGCGCCTCGAGACGGCGCGCGCCGAGGAGGAAGATGCCGCCGCCGCGTCACATGCGGCCGCGGAGGAGCTTGAGACGCTGAGGGTCGAGATCGCGGAGGCGCGCGACCACCTCGGCGAGATGCAGGCCGACGCAGCCGCGAAGGAGGCTCAGCTTGAGATGCTCAAGGACGAGTCGGCAGCGAAGACCGTCCTCGAGAACGTGCTGCAGGATGCCACGGGCGACGTGCGCCTCGTGGCGCAGGAGACCGGCCGCGAAGGGGCCGAGGTGAAGCCGGGTGACCGGCTTGTGGACCATTTGAGCATCGAGGAGGAGGAACGCGAGGCGGCGGACCGCCTGCTTGGCGACGTGGTGCTTGTGGACGGCGAAAAGGGCGTATGGAAACCATCCACGGCCGTAGAGTCTTCAAGCGGCAGGATGTCGCCCATCACCGAGGCAGAGCGCGCGCTTGCCGATCTGAAGTCGCGCATCGAGCATGCCCGCGACACTCTCGCCACGGGCGCTGAGCGCACCGCCGCCCTTGCCGATACGGCACGCGCCGCTGAGGCCCGCCTCACCAATGCACGCCGCGCGGCCGCGCAGGCCGAAGGCGAATGCGGCAGCGTGGCGCGCGACGCCGCATCTGTGAAAGAGCGTCTAGAGCGCGTGCGCGCCGAACTCGAGGGTGTGAACGCCGCTAACGCGGGCGACGACGCGCGCCGCGCGGAGCTTGCTGCGGATCTTGAGGAGACTCTCGCGAAGCGCGACGCGCTCATGGACCGCGTGGCCGGAGAGCAGGACGAGCTTCAGCGGCTCGAGGTGGAGCACGGCGAGGACAGCCGCCGCCTCACCGAGCGCCGCATCACGGCCGCTCAGATGGAGAACGAGCTGCAGCTCACCGCCCAGCAGAATGCGGACGCCGAACGCCGGCGCGAAGAGCTGCAGAAGATGATCGCCGGGCGCGAGGCGGGAATCCGCGGATACGAAGACTCCATCCAGCGCCTGCGCGATGAGACGGCCGAGCTCATGGCCTCTCTCGACGACCTGAAGCAGGCGGCGGTTGACATCCACGGTCAGGTGGAGGAGGCCCGCATGGAGCGTGGCGAGCTGCAGACGCGCCTTTCGCAGAGCGAGGGTGGACTCGGCGCCAAGCGCGCCTCGCTCGACGAGGCGAGGTCCTACAAGGGACGTCTCGAAGTCGCCGCAACAGAGGCGACGATGCGCAGGCAGAACGTTTACGACCATCTGAATCAGGAGTACGGCCTTGACGCGAACGCGGTGCTGCGCGAGCCTGATCCGGACTGGAAGGGCGGCGAACCGCCGCCGAACGACGTCCTCGAAGAGCGCGTCAACGCCCTCAACGCCCAGATCGCGGCCCTCGGCCCGGTGAACATGGTGGCTATCGAGGAGTTCCGCGAGCTTGAGGAACGCTACACGAAGGAAAAGGCGCAGGAGGCCGATCTCCTTGCGGCGAAGGAGCAGATACGCGCGCTCATCGCGAACCTGAACGAGAAGAGCGGCGACATGTTCCGCACAACCTTCGAGCAGGCGAACCAGAACTTCCAGAAGATGTTCACGAAGCTCTTCAACGGCGGCGAGGCGCGCCTCGTGCTGCTGGAGAACGCCGAGGACCCGCTCGAGTGCGGCATCGACATCATCGCGCGTCCTCCCGGGAAGCGTCCGCAGAGCGTCACGCTTCTTTCCGGCGGCGAGCGCACGATGACGGCCGTGGCGCTGCTCTTCGCGATCTTCATGATCAAGCCTGCGCCGTTCTGCATGCTCGACGAGCTGGACGCCGCTCTTGACGACGCGAACATCGGCCGCTTCGTGGAGGCTCTGAAGGAGTTCCTCGACCGCAGCCAGTTCCTGATCATCACGCACAACCAGCACACCATCGCGGGATCTGACCTTGTTTACGGCGTGAGCCAGCAGGAGAAGGGCATCTCGCGCATCATCTCGATGCGCCTGGCCGACATAGGCGTGAAGCCCGTGCCGGAGGACGAGACGAAATGAAGCTTCGCGTGCGCCTTGCGGCCGTTGCCATTGCAGCCGCACTCATGGCTGCGGGCGCGCCGTCCGCCGTGCCGCGCAATCCCGTGTATCCGCGCAGCACGCCGGATCCGACTTGCTGGCGCGCGCCCGACGGCACGTGGCGCCTTTCGTCCACGCAACAGAGGATTCTGCGCAGCTCGGACTTCTTCACATGGACCGACACGGGACGACGCCTCTTCACGCGCGAGGAAGAGCGGCGCATCCGCAGCAGATGGAAGAACATCTGGGCGCCGGACGTCTTCAGGCACCGCGGCGAGTATCTGCTCTATATCACCCACATCAACTCGGCGGAAGACAGCGCGATCTACGTGTATTCGTCCACGAGTCCCGACGGTCCGTTCACCAACGGCCGCATGCTCACGTACGGACGCGACACCGGCATTATCGACACGATCGATCCGGAGGTGGTGCGTGACCCGGCGTCAGGCCGCCTGTGGCTCTACTTCGGCTCGACGGGGAAAGTCCACCGTGTGCCCCTTTCGTCCGACGGCAAGTCCATTCCGAAGGGTGCGAAATACGAGCACGTGGCCGGCCGTCACGTTCACGACAATCCCGACCGCATGCACGTTCTCGAGGGTACGTATCTGCACTGGCGCAAGGGGTGGTGGTATCTCTTCGCGAGCAGGGGGCGCTACTTCGACTGGTCGTATGCGATCGTGGTGGGCCGCTCGAAGAAGCTCACGGGAGAGTTCGTTGACCGCGAGGGACGCCCGTTGAAGGAGGGATACGGAACGGTGATTCTCTCCTCCGAGAAGGGCGACGAGTTCTTCGGTCCAGGCCACAACGGCGAGATATTCACGGTGCGCGGGCATGACTACATGCCGTTCCACTGCCATGTGGAGGGACCGACGCCGCAGGCGCGTCCGCTCTTCGTGCAGGAGGTGCTGTGGGACCGCGACGGCTGGCCGCACTTTGCAGGTCCAAAGCCCAGTGCGGAGACTGGTCAAGTTACTAGTCACTAGGCACTACATTGTGGTATAATTGTTTTTATTTCCAACAGAAAAGCAGAGGAGCATTTAGATGAGCAAAGGAACTACGCTGATCGCGCTGGCGGTCATGATTGGAATGTGCGCGGCGGCTCAGCAGAGCGAGATCGCGAAGTGGGATCCCCGCATGGCGCAGCAGAACGCCGTTGTGGACGAGAAGGGCGTGAAGTGGATCGACGGCAAGTTTCTGCCGATCGAGGGACGCGCCTTCGACGATGTGGAGCACTACTACGACCGCCTGCCCTCAAACGTCACCGCGAAGGTCAACGGCGGCGTGAGGTCTATGAAGCACCATACGTCTGGAATGCTCTTCCGCTTCAGAACCGACTCGCGCAATCTCAGATTCAAGTGGACGCCGTATAACGGCAATCTGTCGATGGACCACATGCCCTCCACAGGAGTGAGCGGCATCGACGTGTACCGCTTCGACGAGAAGGTCGGCCGCTGGTTCTACGTGAGGACGGGCCGCATCACCAGTCCAAAGGGCGCCACGATGTCCATTCCCTGGAAACCCGGCGACGCGTGTCTCGTGAATCTGCCGCTCTACAACGGTGTGAAAAGTTTCTCGCTTGGAATAGACAAGGGCGCGAAGGTGGAGGCGCTTGGACCGCGCAGGAGCGGAGTGGACAAGCCGGTGGTGTTCTATGGCACGTCCATAACCCACGGCGGCTGCTGTTCGCGTCCGGGCCTCGCCTTCGTGAACCGCGTGGGGCGTAACCTCGACGTGCCGGTTGTGGGGCTAGGCTTCTCAGGATCCGGCGTGATGGAGTTCGAGATGAGCGAGCATCTCGCGCGCATCGATGCGAGCTGCTACGTGCTCGACTGCCTGTGGAACATGGGCTCTGTGAATGGACAGAACCGTCGTGGACGCAATGTGGAGGAGAACTACGAGCCCTTCATCCGCAATCTGCGCGCGAAGCGTCCGAACGTGCCGATCATAATGGCCGAGCAGTGCGACGTGTTCTGCGGCGCGCCGAACGCCAAGGACCTCTACATGCGCTCCCTCTACGAGAAGCTCGTGAAGGAGGGCTGGAAGAACCTCGTCTATCTGCCGAAGACGCACATGTACCCTGGCGACTGCGAAGGCACGGTTGACGGCTGCCATCCGAACGATCTCGGGATGGCCTCGATGGCGGAGGCGTTCGGCGGCGCGGTGAAGGAGGCGCTGGTCCTCAAGTGATGGGATCTATGGTCAGGATGAAAATGAATAAGACGATCATGCTTCTGGCGCTTGCGGTCGCGGGCGCCGTCTTCGGGCAGATGCGCGTTCGCATTCCGCTTGCGCGAGAGGAGTACGACATCGGCGTCGAATTCGACAAGGCGGAGGCGTGGAAGCAGAAGGGCGAGGAGTTCGTGAAGGCCCACGAGCGGAACTACTTCAGATTCCTGGAGGAGACGAAGAAGGACTCCGCGAACGCCATACGCGAGGGCAACGTGAAGTACCACGGCCTCGAGGTGTACGAGACGCGGATATGGTTCTCGGACGACGGCGTGTCGCGCATGGAGCTTTCGCTCTACAACAAGGGCGACGCCTCGCGCGAGCTTACGCAGACGGGACTTCTCGACATCCTCAAGACCGTGCGCGAGAAGCTGACGGACGAAGGGGCGAAGCCACCGCAGCCGACAACCGAGAGCAAGGGCGGCGGAGTGCAGCAGAAGACCATCACCTGGAAGGCGCGCGAACCGGCCGCCGCGCAGCTCACGTGGAGATACAAGAAGACCTCAGGAGGGGTGGACGTTGACTTCGTGCGCCTCACGCTCGTCAACTCGTCCGGCGGCGCAGCAGCGGTGAAGGACGCTCTCGCCGAGAAGAAGGACATGCGGCGCGGCGCGATCAAGAAGAACGTGGTTAAGGTGACGGCCGACGGTGCCGACGGCATCGCGAAGGCGAAGAGCGGCGACGTGTACATAGCGGGCATACCCATGGTGGACCAGGGCCAGAAGGGCTACTGCGCTGTCGCGACGAGCGAGCGCGTGCTGCGCTACTACGGGCAGAACGTCGACGAGCACGAACTTGGCGCATCCGCCGGATCAAGCGCCGCCGAGGGCACGTCGAGCGACGCCATGTACGAGACGGTGCGCGTCATAGGCCGCCGCCACGGTCTTTCGACCTACCTTGTGTACGGCGACCTGAACAAGGGCAAGGAAGACATGATCGACGCTTTCCTCAAGGAAATCGAGAACTACAACAAGCTTGCGAAGAAAATGAAGAAGCCCGAGCTTGGCAGGCGTGACTACATGCGCGGCTACGCGATCGACGCCGCAGCCGCGCGCGAGGCCATGGATGCCGACGTTCTGCGGGCGCTGAAGCTCAAGAGCACGAAGTTCCGCGTCTTCCAGAAGGCGCTCCACGAGCAGGTGAACATGGGCGTGCCGCTAATCTGGGCCGTCACGCTCGGAATCTACCCCGAGCCCGACATCCCGCAGGCGAAGGGCGGGCACATGCGCCTCATCATCGGCTATAACGACAAGACCAGGGAAATAGTGTACTCCGACACGTGGGGCGCGGGCCATGAGTACAAGCGCATGCCGCTAGACGACGCCTGGACGATCACGGAAGCCGCGCTCTACCTGAAGCCTTCACGCGAATAGACGGCGCGGAGAAAGCAAAGAGGGAGAAGATGAAGAACAAGACGTTCATAGACCAGATAGACGTGCACGTGCGCTCCGGAAAGGGCGGCGACGGCGCGGCCACGTTCAGGCGCGAGGCGCTGGTGGCGTTCGGCGGGCCTGACGGCGGCGACGGGGGGCGTGGCGGCGACGTGGTGCTGAGGGCGTCCGTCCACGTGAACTCGCTTCTCTCGCTCTTCTACAATCCGAACCTCTTCGCGGAGGACGGCGTGCCGGGATCCGGCGGGCGCTGCTTCGGCCGCAGGGGCAAGGACCTGGTGGTGAACGTGCCGTGCGGAACTCTTGTGACCGACCGCGACACAGGACTCGTGGTGGCCGACATAACGTCGCCCGGGCAGAAGGTGGTGGTGGCGAAGGGCGGCGCTGGTGGCTACGGAAACGTCCACTTCAAGACGTCCGTGAACCAGGCCCCAACCGAGCACACGCTTGGCGGAGAGTGCGAGGAGCGCCGCCTCAGGCTCGAGCTCAAGACGATTGCCGACGCCGGCCTTCTGGGCTTCCCCAACGCCGGCAAGAGCTCTCTTCTCTCGCGCCTTTCGAGCGCCACTCCCAAGGTGGCCTCGTATCCGTTCACAACGCTCAACCCGATCGTCGGCACGATCGAGTACGACGACTATGCGCAGGTGAGGATGGCGGACGTGCCTGGCATCATCGAGGGCGCGTCGCGCGGCGTCGGGCTTGGCCTCGCGTTCCTCAAGCACCTTGAGAGGGCGCGCGTTCTCGTGTACGTGATCGACATGGCCGGCACGGACAACCGCAGGCCGTGGGACGACTACAAGACGCTTGCAAAGGAGATCGCCGAGTACAGCGTGGACATGCCGGAGCGCCCCTGGATCGTCGTGGCGAACAAGATGGACAGGGCGGCCGCGCGCAAGAACCTCGCCCGCTTCGTGAAGGAGACTGGCGTGAAGCCCGTAGCGCTGTCGTGCGAGCCGTCGCTCAAGGATCTGCGGGAGTATGCGGATCTCAAGGACTACGACGGTCCTGTGGGTGTGGATGCGTTCAAGGCAGAGCTGCGCAGGCTTGTGAATCCGAAGCCGCGCGCCCACCAGCACCTAGAAGTGCCGCCACCGCCAATCGAGGAGATGCCGGATACGACCGGCGCGGAAATTCCCGCCGATGCGCTCCGGTTCGCGACGTTCCTGAAGCTTGACGGCAAGAAGAAGAAGTCCCATCCCTCCCGCGGCAACATCCACTGACGCCGCGTCGGCAGCCTCATCGGCGGCGCGAGGCGAGGATGGAGGCGACTGCGAGGCGCGCGGTTGCGAAGGCGATGGTGAGGTTGTAGCCGCCTGTGGGGCCGTCGACGTCGAGCACCTCGCCTGCGAAGTAGAGTCCCGGGACGACGCGCGACATCATGGTGGCGGGATCAACGTCGTCGCGCGAGACGCCGCCGATTGTGACGATTGCCTCTTTGAGCGGACGTGGGTGCGGGTTCTCAAGACTGAGGCGTCCGCCTGGAAACGACAGTTCCAGCGTGAATGGCTTCCCTTGCGGAAGATGGCGCGCGGTCCAGCGCTGGCAGTTGTACACAGCGGCGCCGCTAACGCCCCAGCGTTCGAATTCAACCTCGCCCTTGTATTCGCACATGGTGCGTCCCGAGGCGACGATGCGTGCGGTGGCGTTCTCGTGGCGGGCGGGGGGAGGCACGCGGGCGTCGTAGCCGGTGAGGCCTGCGCGGCATGGCTCGAGCCGATGGCCGAGAGAGCGGGCGAAGTTCTGCCCGTCGCCCACGCTGCCCGTCTTTGGAAACGACATTCCGCCTGTTGCCACAAGCACGTTGCGTGCGGGAATGGAGAAATGCCTGGTGCACACCAGGAAGCCGCCGCGCGATATATGGATGCCGGTTACGGGGGCGTTCACCATGATGGGGACCTCGCGATCGCGGAGGGAGTCGCCGAATGCGTGGACTATGTCGGCGGCCTTTTCGCTTGCTGGGAAGAGGCGTCCGTCGGCCATGCGCTTCGTGCGCACGCCGAGCGAGCGGAAGCCGCCTGCGATGCGGGCGGGAGGGCAGGCGGTGATGGCGGGGCGCAGAAAGGGCGCGACGGGATCGCCGATGTCGGCGAGCATCTGCTCAGGGGAAATGTCCTTCGTGAAGTTGCAGCGTCCGTTGGCGGTCATGAGCATCTTCGCGCCTGGGCGCGCCTTGCGCTCGAAGAGAAGGCAGCCGAGTCCTGCGGCTGCGGCGACCGCTGCCGCGAACATTCCCGCAGCTCCGCCGCCGATGATGGCTAGCGGCACTGGGGCGGGGGCGGATGATGCGCCGCGAATGTCGTTTTTGGCGTCCATGGGCGATATTATACCACAAACTTTCGCGTCATTAAACTTCAACAAAGCGCAGAGAGGCATTGACTATCACCATCAAAATAGGGTAAACTATTGTCAACGCGCTGCGCTAGGCGAAGTAGCCGCTGCGGCGGCGCGCGAAAACAGACCAGAAGGATAGAAGAAATGTCAGATAGGAAGTCTTGCGGCGCGCTTGGCATGCGCCTGTGGATGGGCGTGCTCGGCACTGCGCTTGCGGCGGTCGTCGTGTATGCGTTCACGATGGCTGGATACGTGTTTCCCGGAGAGTCGTCGAGTCTCTTCACGCAGTGGATGGGCATGAGCGCGCTCTCGCATCCGCTGCATCCTCTGTGGGGGGCTATGATGAGGGTCGTGGGCGCGTGCGGGTTCCCGTCCTCGATTGCGCTTCGCATGAACCTGTTCTCGCTCGTGTGCGGCGTGGCGTCGGCGGCGCTCGTGTGCCTGCTGGTGGGCTTCTTCGTGCAGCGCACCGTGAAGGAGGAGGAGAGCGAGAAGAAGGTCTCCGGCGCGGCGCTCTTCGCGGGTCTCGTCGCGGGCGTCGTGTTCGTGTTCTCGCCCGCCGTGTGGAACACCTCAACGCATCTCGACTACCACATCTTCGACGTGATGCTCGCGTTGGCGCTCTTCGCGCTTCTTGTGCCTATGGCGCGCTGGCCAAAGAGCTTGACGTGGCTGTCGGCGCTTCTCGGCGCGGGCGTGGCGGCGGGCTTCGTGGAGAGCCCGATATTCGGGCCTCTGCTGCCGCTCTTCCTGCTCTGCGTGTTCGTGACGGCGGTGAAGGCGGGGAAGCGCCCGTACACGCCGGCAGCGCTCTTCGTGGTGATGTTCATCATTTTCTACTTCGTGTTCGGGCGCTGGGCGGCGTCGTCGTTTCTCGAGCTGCCCGGGGCCGCGGCGGGCAACGCGAAGGACGCCGGCGACGTGATGAACAAGTGCCTGCTTGCGCATCTGCGCGAGATGCGGATGTGGCTCAGGCGGCCGGGGTGGCTGTACGTGGTGCTCTTCACCGTGCTGCCGTTCGCAGCGTGCATGTTCGCGGCGCCGCGCGGGCTCAACAACGAGCGCACGTGGAGCCAGTACCT
>CAMIVJ010000058.1 GCA_946401765.1 uncultured bacterium
GCTATTCGCAGCGGTACCATTCGCTGATGGCGATCACCGCCGTCTCGCCGAACACGCTCCTCGTCTATGTCAACGCCGATGCGAAGATCGGGTGTTACGGCGACGCGCAGCAATCGCTCACCTACACGAAGTCTTACGGCGGCCTCACCGAGGGAGCTGGCTGGGATAATTGGGTGAACAAAGGTGAAACCCTGACGGGAGCCATGTCGTGCGAGGTGAATTCCCTTTCGCCGACCGGGCAATACGCCATCGCTCAGGGGACGCTTGAATTGGGTGACGGCGGGCAGACCATTTCCGTGCTTGAACCCGTGATTGATCCTGCGACGGGTGAGGTGGTCACCGACCCGAACACTGGCGAAACCGTGACTGAACCCGTCCAGTATTACTACACCCTCATCTTCACCGGGTCGCGCTATACCGTCACCAACGCGCAGTTCTCCGTCTCCATCGCCGACGCCAGGACCGTTTATAATGGCGAGGACTTCAACGTCACTCATCTCGACACGACAGTGAAAGGTCTCCGCAACAACCAGCCGATCACCTACATGTACCGCATAGGGACGAACGACTGGGCCAGCACAATCACGACGACGTACTCGGACATCTGGACGCATATCGTCCAGTTCAAGGCGACTGCGCCGAACCACGACGAGGAGCGAGGCACGTTCATGATCACGGTCGATCCCGCCCCGCTTTCGGCGACGATAAGCGCGGAGGATTTGAATTACCTCGGCGTGCCGCAGATACCGAACATCACGACAAACGTGACGGGGCACGTGAGGCCAGACCTTAATCCGCTCACGGTCGAATTCCGCGACGAGTCTAGCGAATGGCAGAACGAGGTGCCGTCGTTCACGCTGCCGGGCACGTACAGGCTGTTCTTCCGCGTGTCGGCCCCGAACCACATTTCCTTTACGACGAACTGCACGTTCACGGTCGATGAATGGGACTACTGGGTCAACATGGACGGCAAGGAGGGTTTTGCAGTTCCGATCAACATCAGCGACCCGGCGTGGCTCCTGAACGTGACGGGCAAAGATGCCGCGCACTTCGCCGACAACGCGGACAACAATCGCTACAAGCTGCTCGACCAGGTCTGCGCCAACGGCCTCAAGCTGTGGCAGAACTACATGATTGACCGCACGGACCTGAGCAAAAAGCTCGTCGCGGCCGTCAGGCAGAGCGGAAACCGCGTGAACGAGGATTCATTTGTCGTGTATTTCCCGAACGTCTCGGTTCTTCGCAACACGGGTCTCAATGTGGGGTTCCGCCTGGACAAGAAGCTCAGATACGATGCGGATTCTGGGTGCAATCTGACGAGAGATGAATTTGCCGCGAAGAACTTCACCATCGGCGAGCTGAGCGACAAATACGAGATGAATGTGCCGCTCGGGCCTGTTGATCCGACTGGCCTCTACGTGTTCAATATCGTCCTCACGCCCACGAACAATGCGGCGACTGGCGAGGCGATGTACGGCGGCGGCGAGTCGGTGATGGCTTCCGTTGCGACCGTAGGCGTGATCAGGGTTTCTAGCGCCCTGACGAACACGGTGACTGTGGCGCCGTGGAAGTCGCTGGCACTCGGCACGGAGGAGGCTGTCGACGTGTCCGTATCCGACTTGGTCAACCCCAACAGCGGCATCGTCGTTGACGACATGATTCTCGCGTACAATGCCGAGGCCATGAACTTCAACGTCTGGGCACGTACGCAGACGAAGGGCGAAGAATGGACTGCGCTGACGACCGTGACCAAGACGGGCGTGTCGGTTTCGACTGAAGAAGTCAACCGGTTCGCGCTCGGCAAGGCGTTCTGGCTTGTGCGCAACGTGCCGGGGCCATACATCTATCTCGTGGGACGCTACACGGGCGAGGACTACGTATTCGACCTCGAGGGGGGAAGCGCCGCAGAGCCTGGCCACACGCTTGTCGCTAACCCGACGATGTTCGACGTGCCCCTAAACGACCTCGTGTTCGTGGACGGCGAGGGTAATCCTGCGATGCCGGCGGCTGGCGACCGCATAATGACGCAGGACATCTCAGGATTCCAGACGATCTACTACCGCAACTCGACGAACACGAAGTGGGGACGCAATGTTCCAACGAAGGTTGGGCGTCGCATTCAGAACGTATGGACGGAAGACGGAACAAATACCGTGGGCACGGGTTTCTGGTACATGCGCGCAGGCGCTGGGCCTTGCAAGATAAAGTTCGGGGCGGTGAAATAGGCAAAGGAAGATGATTCGAAGTCTTTCCAGATTTGCGGCACTTGCCGCAGGCATTCTGACGGCGGGCATTTCATTCGCCGACGAGCAGGTGCTGTATTGGATGATCAATGGAAATGCCACGGTCCAGAAATGGGACGGCACTTCGGTGAACGTTTCTGATTTCTTCGCTGAACCAGGGGTGGCCGCACCAGATTCTACCGGCTTTGCCGCGCGCGTCCGCGTGATAGGTGGGGATATCCCGAACGGCGCAGACAGATTCCTCGACGTGTACATTCCCGGCTACGGCGTTGACGTGGGCGGCGGCCAGTATGGCGTTGATTTCACCAACAATGGCGGATACTGGGGCGCAGGTGTGCCGACGGGCAACCAGTCGCCGGTGGGCGCCTATGGATCGCCGGAATACAGCTTTGTCGTGGAGCTTGGCAACTTCGATTCTGATGACAACTGGACGACTGTCGCGTGGGGAGCGGCGGCTGCATACAATTCGCTCGGCGACTATACTCACACGACGTTCGACTTGAATCCGTCGTCGATGATGGTGTGGACGCCTACGTTCTTCACCATCGTGCCAGAACCCTCCTCGCTGCTGCTGTTGCTGATCGGCGGTGGCATGATCGCCCTCAGGCGCCGCCGCAATGCCGGACATCCGTCGGCGCTTCGTCAGTTCGCTCGGTAGGGGCGCGCGTCCCGCGCACCCGCAATGTCGTGTACATTATGTTGAATGTTGTGTTGTCTGGTGAATAGTGGTATAATGTTGTCGTATTGTTTCGCGAAGTTGGAGCTTATGATAAAATAAATGAAAGCGGGAAAGAGAAACACGTTCGGTGCGTCAGCCGTCGAGTTTTCGACAGCTAAGGCAGAAAACCATGCTTTAGCTGCGAGGATAACGGATTTGCCTGCGGATATCTCAGATTCGCGTGGCAAGGTCGTTGTTCTAGTTGTTGATGACGAGAAGCTCATTCGCATGACGATCAGCGTCAGACTTAAGAACGTTGGATACGTGCCAATAGCCGTAGCTTCGGTGGACGAAGCTGTGCACGTGCTGAAGGCGCACCTTTCAATGTTCAGCGCCATCATCTCCGACATAATGCTGGGAGACATGGACGGCTTCGACTTTCGCGACATCGTGCGCGGTCTGGACGCAAACATGCCGTTCTTCTTCATCACGGCGCTTGATCCGGAAGAGGGCAGCGGTTTTCTCAAACGCATTCTGGCAGACCCTTTGAGCTACTATTTGCCGAAGTCGGCTGGAACGGATGTGTTGATGAAGCGTCTTCAGCGCGTTGTGGCATCGCGCCGCATTGAAAGATTCATCGATCACCAGATGGAGGAGGCTCGGCAGTCGCTGAAGCTTGCTGCCCACATCCAGCGCAGCATGCTGCCCGTGCGCGCCTTCATGAACGAAAAGATATTCTACTCGGCGTGGTGGCAGCCGAAAGATGTGGTGAGCGGCGACATGTACGAGGTGATTCCCGTTGGGGACGACATGTACGTGTACGTTGTCGGCGACATTCAAGGCCACGGCACCAGCGCGGCTCTGGCGATGACCGCCGTGCAGGCGTTCATCAAGAACATTGGCAATGCCGTAGGGGGGCTGGGGCGCGATCCTGTGGAGATTGCGAATCTTCTGCAGGGATTCTTTCGGGACAATCTGGCCGACGTCTCGTACATGACCGCGCTGATTTGCCTCTACGACCTGGCGCATGCAGAGGTCAAATGGCTGAGTTGCGGCGCGCCGGACCTGATCGTTTCTGACACGGCCCCAGGAGCACGCAATAGGTTGAAGAAAGGGGGCCTGCCCATAGGCATGTTCCCCGACACCGTCTATACTATTGACGACGTGGTGACTGAAAAACTCTCGGAGAAATCCGTCTGCATCGCCGTGACGGACGGTATCTTCGAGCTCTCGCGGGACGATGATGGCTTCGAGCGTATTCCAGTAGAACTGCTTCGCGATCTGTGCGTTGACTTTATGCATGATGCTATCGACCATGGGACTGTGCTTGTGTGCGCGAGCAAATACATGGTCGCATGTCAGGAGTACGGATACGTAAAACTTCATGACGATGTGACAATCTTCCTGTTCGGCGCGCGGAATGTTCCGGACGGAATATACGAGGCTACGATGACGCTATCGCCCACAGCTCTTGATGAAACCTCACAGGCCATGGGCAGCTGGTGCCGCGCGGCGGGATGGACGGAAGAAGACGTGAGCTGCGTGCAGCTGGTTCTTGAAGAAAAGGTGATGAACGTCTACGACCATGGATTTGACGATGTTGACCGGCTGCACGAGGTAGTAAGTGTACGACTTGCAAAGCGCAGCGCAGACGTGGCCGATTTGACGGTCTGGGACTATGGCACGCCGGAGCCGAGTCTGGCCGTGGCTGGCGGCGACTCCTCTACTGCCTTTGAGCTGGTCAATCGCCAGATGAGCAACCACGGGCGTGGGCGGCTTATGGTGCGTGAGCTGTGCAACGGCATTGAGCGCAAGCGTTTTGGATGTCTCAACGAGACGGTCTACCATGTAAGGTTGAATGGCTGCAAGGCCGAAAAGGAACTGGAGATAGATAAACAATGAAAGAATGCTGCAGAAAGTATCTGGCGGAGCAGTTCGGCGACGACGAAGACGTCGTGGCCGAAATCTACTCCGAATACGTTTCGTCAATCAACGCCAAGACGGCAGAGGCCGATGCGGCGCTTGCCAATGGCGAATGGAACGTGCTTGATGCCGTGGCCCATGCCGTCAAGGGCAACGCTCTTGCCGCCGGCGACCAGCAGATGGCCGACACGGCCATCGCGTTGCGGAGCGCAGCCAAGCTGCAAGACAGTGACCAGTCGGGGCGTCTGATCTCGGACTTGAAGTCATTGGCGCAGCTACTTTGACGATACGGCGATGGCAAGTTTCCTGGAAATATCCAAGGATGCCGATCTTGACCAGCTCGTAGATGAACTGGCGGCTCGCACGCGCGGCAACCGGCGGCGCAGTCTTCGTTTGCTCGCATGGCAGACCACAGTGAAGGCGTCTTATGCGATGAAGCGGCTGATGGACATCGTGTTCAGCGCATTGGGCATGATGCTGCTGTCGCCTGTGTTCCTTGCCATTGCAGTGGCTGTGAAAGCGTCCAGCCCTGGACCGGTCTTTTTTAGCCAGACGCGCGTTGGGCGCTACGGCCGCAATTTCAAGTTCTACAAGTTCCGCAGCATGCGGCAGGATGCAGAGGCGCAGAAGGTCGCCCTTCTGGCGCAAAACGAGTCTGCCGACGGTGTGATATTCAAGATGAAGAACGATCCGCGCATCACCAAGGTCGGCAGATTCCTCCGTCGCACAAGCCTTGACGAGCTGCCGCAGCTGTGGAATGTGTTCATCGGCGACATGAGCCTCGTGGGGCCTCGTCCGCCAGTCCCAAGCGAGGTGCAGGAGTATACGCTTGAGGATCGAAAGCGCCTGGATGTGATTCCAGGCATCACGTGTCTTTGGCAGATCCAGGGCCGCAGCGAGATTCCGTTCAACGAGCAGGTTCGCCTCGACAAGGAGTACATCCTCGCGCCGAGCGTCTGGAAAGACATTGTGATTCTGCTCAAGACAATCCCGGCAATCATCGGCGGGAAGGGGGCGTACTGATGGATAGCCTTCTCTTCGTGCCCTTGGTTGCGGATAGCAAATGGGTTCTCGACATCCTGCCGTCGATGAGCCCCGCCGAACTGCCCGTGGCGGGGCGGCGTTTTGTGGACTACGGCCTGGAATACGCGATGAAGGCCGGTGGCACGTTGCTGGAGGTGCTGGACTGGAACTGGTCGAAACGGCTGGCTGAGTACTTTGCCAGCCCGGAGCGCACGGGAAGCGCGCTGTTCTACGAGAGGGGAACGGGGCCGTTCCCGCGCGGTTTGGACGACATAATGGGAATCAACACGCCGCTCACCCATTCGATTTCAGACGGTCTCGTGGTGGTGTGGGGTCTATGCATGCCTCTGGACATGACGCACGTTGAGTCTGAGCCCGTTACGCCGACGGAATGCGCGAACACGCCGGCTGGCATCTACCGGCGGGAGAGGGGAACGTGGACGCGGCTTAAGCTTGGGATGTTCACCGTGCGCGACGCCAAAGACTGGCACGAGCTGAACTTCACCGTGCTGCACTCGTCTGGGAAGTTCACGCTACCCGGCTACTCGGCGGAGAGGGACGTACGCCTTGGGCGCAACGTGGTGCTGGAGCACGGCGTGAACGTGAAGCCGCCAGTGCTGCTGCAGGACAACGTATGGTGCGCGCGCAACGTACACTTCGCCGGAGACGTGATTGTAGGCGCCGGCACGTTCATCGCGGAGGGTGCAACCATGCGGCGGACTGTCGTGTGCGACAACACGTACATCGGAGCGGGGTTGCACCTAGACGGGAAGATCGTAGCCGGCAATCGCATCATCGACGTGGAGACGGGCGTGTGGACGGATGTGGAGGACGAAGGCATCGCCCGTCGCATCAGACACGGCTCCGGCGGTCTTGGATGGCTGCGCGCTCTATGGAGTTTTCTCCTCGGCCACTCTCGCGGGAGGCGGTACTGATGGGGCGGTACGTGGCAGGCGATGCGCCGGAGATGGACCGGCTTGTGAACGAGGTGGTCAAGTGCGTGGGCGCCGAGATCGGCGCGCTTTCAGTGTCGTTCCTGCAGGGCGTGGTGCTGGGAGGTGGCTATGGGCGCGGCGAAGGTGGAGTGCTGGAAGTGCCTGGTGGAGCGCAGCGCCTGTCGAACGACCTGGATTTCTTCGCAGTCACGGAGAAGGCTGCGTCTGGCCGGGAGATCCGAGCAATAGAGGATGCGCTTGCGCCCGTCTCCGAGGCTTGGACTGCGAAGCTTGGGATTGAGGTGGACTTTGTGGTGCGTACGCCGTGGCGGATGCGTCATGACCAGGAACGGGTGATGATCCAGGAACTGCTGCATGGCTACTTCGATGTCGTCGGCAAGAGCGGCGAGGAAATGTTCATGGAAATCGAACGGCGCGCGCCGTCGGCGTTTCCCTTGGGCGAGGCGGTGCGTCTGCTCGTGAATCGCGGAGTGGGACTGATGCTGGCCGCCGAGCCGGAACGTGGAAGTGCGTTCGCCGTGCGCAACATCAACAAATGCGTGCTGGGGGCCGGGGATGCATGCCTGATTGCGCGCGGAGCCTACCAGTGGCGCGTCGAGGACCGTGCGGCGGCGCTCGGAGAGAAACTCTATTCGGCAGCGGTTGCGTGGAAGTTCCGTCCGCGCGCCGAAAGCGTATGCGATTGGGAGACGGCGCGGGCGCGGTGGCTCGCGGCAGTCGATGAGGTGATGGAGGCAGCACGCCTCGCGGGCGCGCTGCGGCGCTCGCCGTATCAGGCGGCGCGGTGGATAGCGCGGCGGCGGACGTTGGGCGACTGGCACACGTTTGGACTTGACGCCGAGACGAGGCTGCTGTTCGCTCTGATCGGCGTGGTGCGAGCGCGCGGGACGATCTCCCCGTCATTGCGGCGCGACTGGGAAGTTTTCAACTGAACGGACAGCAACAGAAAAAGGAGACTAAAGAGATGGCATTGGAAATCAAGACGGAGGGCAATGTGCTCAAGGTTGCCGTGGAGGGGCGTCTGGTGGCGGCTGTCGTGCCGGAGATGCGCGATGAACTGCTGGGGCTCGTGGAGGACGGCATGAACGTGCTGTTTGATCTCGGCAAGATGGTACACATCGATTCAAGCGGCCTCGGCTTTCTGGTGCAGGTGCTGCAGAAGGTCAAGGCCGGCGGCGGCAGGGTGGTGCTGGCGGCGCTTCAGCCTGGACCCAAGATCGTGTTCGACATCACCAAGGTGAGCCGCGTGTTCGAGATTGTTCCAACGGTCGCCGACGCCAAGTTCTGACGTCCGGGGCCACTTGGGAAACCAGCAACAGGAAAGCCGGGGCAGAGGCATGAGAAGAATGTCTAGGACAGTATTGGCCGTTCTGGCCGTTGCCGCCGCCGCAAGGGCAGGCACGATCAAGGTCTCGGACTGCGTTCGCAATCCGGAACTGGACAAGTGGGCGGCGTACGACGTGAAATTCTGCCGGACGGTCATGGACGCGGTGTTCAAGCGTGCCGGGCTTGAGGCCGAACGAACCGCGTTTGACGAATCGGGGATGTTTTCAGTCTCGAACGCCGAAGTCATCTGCTCTGCGTTCCGCACTCCCACGTTGCTGAAAGACTACAAGTTCCCGCTCCAGCCGATCGCGCGTATGCATTTCGCGCTCTACACCACGCCGTCGCGCGCGATGTCCATGATGTCCGTAAAGATCACCGACTGGCCCAAGATACGCGTAGGTTATTCGCCGGTTTCGCAGGGGCAGGACGAAGACCGCGAGAACTACTTCAACCACGCCCGTCTGTCGCCGGAATACGTGGAGTATCCCACGAGCGTCGGCGCCGAGGAGGCCCTTCGTGCAGGCAATGTGGACGTCCTGTTCCTCTACACGCCTTTCGGGAGACGCCCGGAAGGGCTGGTGGAGGTCGTGCCGATCGGCGCGCGCAACGTCTATTTCGCCGTCCGAAAGGATCGGCCCGAGCTGTTCCAGAAGCTCCGCGACACCTACCGAGACTTCTATATCGAAGACATCGAGCAGTTCGACACGCTGCGGGAAAACCTGCTGGGGTTTCCAAAGCCGCAGAAGCGCGTGCGCGTGGCGGCATACGCCAGGGGTAATCTGCTGGAAATTACGCCGGATGGCGTGATGTCCGGCGCGCTGGACGTGTGGCTGAGGACGATCTGCAGCCACACGCACTGGGAGCTGGACTTCGTCTACGGCGGCTACGACGAGAGCCTCTCCGACGTAAAGGACGGGAGACTGGACATCATTGGAGGGCTGGGATACGACATCTCCCGTCGAGCGCACTATCGCTTTCCGCACACGCCCATGGGGATGCTGCGCGTCTATCTCTGGACGCGTCCGGGAAGTCGCTACCGCCCGGGCGATCCCCAAAGCTGGAAAGGCATGCGGGTAGGCATGCTGTCCGGCTCCATCAGCTCGCAGCGCGCCAAGCGGCAGTTCGAGAGGGAGGCGTCAGAGGTGTCATGTCTGGAATACGCGACAGACCGCGCCATGCTCGCGGCCTACTTCAAGGGCGAGATCGACGCGTGCATCGACGTGGAGCAGCCCGAACTGGCTAACGAGGTTGCGCTGCACCTCTACGCATCCCATCCGATGTACATCTGCACGTCGATCAAGCGCGCAGACCTCTTCGACGAGTTGGAAAAGGCCCTTGAAGAGGTGTGCGACGACTTGCCGAAGTACATGCGCATGATCAGCGAACACCATTACGGCGTGCGCAGCGAGATGGCGGCCCTGACGCTGAAGGAGGCCGAGTGGCTCCACGAGCGGATCAAGGACAACAAGCCCGTGCTGATCGACTTCTCGCCGTGGCCGTTCCAAATCTACGACGGCCATGGAAAGATGACGGGCATGGTGGACGCGCTGCTCTCGGAGATCGCGCAAAAGACGGGTCTGAAACTGAAGGCTGCGCCGCAGACCGGCATACAGACGGCCGAGGCCAAGTTCATGCGCGGCGAGACGGACTTCTGGGTTCCGTTTCCTGAGATCGCCCCCGAGGCCACGTACGGGGCGACCAGCGTGTTCTCGCTGCCGATTCCGCAGACCGTAGCCAAGCAGTACGGCGCGAAGGAGGAATACCATGAGTTGGAAATGTTCGCCCGGCCGGGCGTCGCGCCGGAGCTCGTGTCCATTCTGCGCAAGGCGGTCAACGGCATCGACTCGTCCTACCTCCAGGAGGTGATCATGAGCGCCGCCGTCGAGCGCAAGGTCGTACACCGCGTGTTCGGAATGACGCGCGGGGAGCTGACCGTGGCGATTATCGAGGTTGCCCTCGTCATCATGATGATTGTGGCAGGATACGGCATCGTAATGATGATCCTCCTCAGGAGAGAGGCGGCCCGCGCCAACAAGGCCGCCGCCACCGCAGAAGACCACGCGCAGGCGAAGACGCGGTTCCTCGCGATGATGTCGCACGAGCTGCGCACGCCGCTAAACGCCGTGATCGGGTTCGCGGAGTTCATGTCGCGCGAGGGACTGAGCGAGCTGAAGCGCAAGGAGTACACGGACGGCATCCTCCTGAGCGCGACGGCTCTGCTGGAGCTGATCAACGACATTCTGGACCTCTCTAAGCTGGAGGCCGGCGCCATGAATATGCGCGCGGGCGCGTGCGACGTCGGCCAGCTCCTCCGCGAGCTGCCGGCGATTTTCGGCTACCGCGTGCGCCGCCATGGCGTGAAGCTTCGCATCGAAACTTCGGGCGATGTTCCCATGCCGGTCGTGGAGCTTTCCCAGCAGGGGATGCGCCAGATACTCATCAACCTCGTCGGCAACGCCGCGAAGTTCACAGAACACGGCGAGATCGCCGTGACGATGGGCTGGACCGCTGCCACGCACACGCTAACGCTGGACGTGACCGACACGGGATGCGGCATCTCGGAGGAGAAGATGTCCAAGCTCTTCGACCCGTTCGTTCAGGACATTGCCAGCCGCATGCGCAACAACAGCGGTGGTGAACTCAAGGGGACTGGCCTCGGGCTGCCGATCGTCAAGCGGATGGTGGAGAGCGCGCAGGGCACGATCACGGCGGCAAGCGAGCTTGACAGGGGAACGACGTTCCACATAGAAATTCCCGACCTGAAGGTCATCGAGCACATGTCCACCATTCCGCGCGCTGCGGAGGAGACCATCCGCGCGGCTCTCCCGGACCGCGTGCTCGTGGTGGACGACATGGCCATGAACAGGAAGATCCTCGGCATCCACCTCGCCAACCTCAAGATCAAGGACATCCGCTACGCCGA
>CAMIVJ010000059.1 GCA_946401765.1 uncultured bacterium
GGAGTGGTGACGACGGTCGTGCCAACATAGCCCGGATAGTAGTAGGCGTATCCGTACGCGTCATACCACACGTCGTCGAACCAGCAGCTGCGGTAGTAGGGATGAATCGGACCGCGACGCCAGCCGACGAGGCTGAGGGGGCCGGGACGGCGGTGCAGACCGGGTCCGTAGCCCCAGCGGCGGACGGGCGCGGGATGATGCATGCGCGGCGGCGGCGCGGGACGAATCGGAGCAGGACGCATCACCGGAGCGTGGTGCGCGGGCGCGGGACGATAACCGCCTCCGACAGGACCGCGGCTGGGGCCGCGCATTGCGGGCGCAGGGCCACGGCCAGGGCCGCCAGGACCACGTGCGGGACCATGATGACCAGGAGCGGCAAAACCCGTGAGGGCTGCTCCTGCGACCAGTGCGATAATCAGTTTCTTGTTCATGTCGTTTCTCCTCTCTCTTAGCTGTACAGTTTGTATGGAATTTTTCATTCGGCGTTCTGACACGTCTTCATGATTTTTAATCACATCGGATAGTCAAGAGCCTCCGGTATCATGATGGTGGTGAGGCACTTTGCCGCACGGTCCTTCGCAAGGCGGGTGCCGGCAAGAGCCTCGTCCAGCTCGTTGCGAAGAGCAGCGAACGCGGCCTTGTCATCGGCTGTCGCGGCGCCGAATCCGTACACCACGCCGGCGCAGATCTTCCCAGCCTCGCCGGCAACGTCGGCCGCCACGGTGCCGAGCAGGTCGTTGAAAGTGTTGAGATAGCCCTGAAGCTCAGGGCCCACCACGGGATGCTCGGCACCGTTTAGAGCGAGGAACTTGATGTCCTCGCGGAAGCTATTCGCGGCCATGAGTCCGGCAAGCGCGTCCGCAAGCGGGAAAACGACGCCGTGGCGCTGCGAAGCGCCGAGGCGCTTTCCGTTCGCATCCTTCGCCGTCTTGGCGAAGTTCTGCGTCCACGCCCATAGACGCAGCGCCGCGGAAATCGCCTTCGCCCCGTTCTCGGCGGCGCAGGGACATGCCTCGCCGGCCTTTGCCCAAGCTTCGACCTGCGCGAGGAAGACGGGGTTCGCCATCGTCTCGCTGATCTGGCGGCGCTGCACGGCCTCAGGTCCTTCGTAGGTGGCGTCAAGCTGCATGTCGGTCCACTTGTAGAAGAGGAAGCCCGGGCAGTCCTCGGTGATGCCGTAGCCGCCCATGAGCGTCACGGCCTCGCGCATCACGTTCGCGCCGTGGCCGGTGTTCCAGAGCTTGCAGCTCGGGCAGAGGATGTTGCAGACGGCGAGGAGGTACACGTAGCGGACGGTCACGTCCTCGTCCGCCATCGGGTTCTTGCCCTCTGCGAGCAACGCAGCAGCGCGCTCCATAGGCGCCTTCATGTTCTTGAGCATCTCGCGGCCCTTGCCGAGCTTGGCCTTTGCCTCGTCCTGAATGAGCTCAAGCTCGTCGTAGCGGCGGGAGATGTCGAATCCAAGCGAAGAGGCCGCCTCGGCGGTGGCCCACACGTCGGCGAGGCGCTCGGTGACGTCCTCCTTCATCTGCAGGCCCTGCTGGTAGCGCGGCGACGCCTCGTCCACGCCCGCCGCGCCGCGGAAGCGCGTGCGCTGGTAGCGGATCACGGGCTCGACGGCGCTCATCAGAGAGCCCGCCCCCATAACGCCCACGCCAACGCGAGTCTTCGAGAACACCTGGGCGATGATCTCGCTGTGGCCGAGGCGCGGAACCACCTTGCCGTCGACGATGTCATAGCCGCCAACGATGCGGCTTGCGGGCACCACTACGTCGATCACGGGGTCGCCTGTGTTGGAAAGCTGGTGCACGCACTTGAGCGTCTGCGCGCCGCGGTCGAACTTGCCGGGGTCCGTGGCCTCGACGATGATCATGCAGGAGCCCTTGATGCGCTCATCGCCGGAATTGGCGGCCACGGTCACATAGTCGGCAATGGCGATGTTGGTGATGAAGCGGCCTCGCTTCTCTACGCGGATCATGGGCTCTTCGCCGTCCTTCCACTCGGCGATGGAGACGCGTCCGCAGAGAACGCCCGTGTCAACGCCCACGTATGGCAGCGGTTCTGTGAGCGCGAACGATCCGCGCCAGGTCTTGCCGCTTTCGTTGCCCGGGGCGCAGAGCGTCATGTAGCGCGCCTTCTGCTCGGGGGTGCCAAGCTCGGCGATGGGGCCCATGGCAAGGCCGTTCACGAGCGCGGAGGTCGCAGCGCCGTTGTCCACCCAGCTCAGCTCGTATGAGATCAGTGAAGAGGCGAGGTTCTTGGGCCCGTCGAAGAGGCCGCCGAACTCCTGCTTGAGCGTGCTTGCGGTGATGCCCGATGCGTCGAACGCGTCGAACGCGCCCTGCTTCTCGGGCGTCCAGTCGTGCGTGGCGCGCTGACCGCCCGCCACGAGCTTCGCAACGTCGCCGCGGGCCACGCTGCGCGCGCCTGCCACCGCCATCTGGATGTCGTAGCGCTCGGCGAAGCGCCACATTATCTGGCGCACTTCGTCGCCGGGAAGCATTTTCATCGTTGGACGTTCGGTTGATTCCATCTCTCGTTTGTTCCTTTTGGTGTTACTTTTTCATGTCGGTGATCTTCGCGCCTTTGAAAATGCCCATGAAGTCGTTGAGGCGCCTGTCGTCGAGCATCTGGCGCTGCTCCTCCGGCGTAAGGTCGCGCGACTGCGGCTGATCGGGCGCTGGGGCTGCGGCTGGCGGCCGAAGTTGTGGCGCTGGCGCCGCCGCGGGAGATGGCGCTGGAGCCATAACCGCATGGGCCGGCGCAGGCGAGGCAGGACGGGGCGCGGCTGGGGCAACGGGCGCAACAGGCGTTGGGGGCACGGCTGGCTGCGCCGCACGAAGCGCGCGCACGGCGCGCATAAGCTCCTCAATGCTTGCCACGGTGGCGAGGCGCGAGGCGCGGATGAGAGTCATCTCGATGAGTGTGCGCACGCTGAGCACGTGGCGGAGCTTGTCCTCCATCGCAGCCAGCTGGTCCGCCACGCGGAATATGCGCGAAGAGTCGCAGAGCTTCGCCTGCTCGGCAAGCGTCTTCACCTGCTCGGGCGTCGCCTCGAGGCCCGTTGTGGCGCCTCCGAGCGTCTGATACACGAGCAGATTGCGAAAATGCTGCATGAGTTCGCTCGCGAGGCGGCGCATATTCTTGCCTGCGGAGTCAAACGCCTCCACCGCACGCAGAATCGCCGCGGCGTCGCCCTTCAGCACCGCGCCGGCCAGGCCCTCGAGCGCGCTGCGCGAAACGAGGCCGAACACGCCAAGAGCGTCCTCCTCGGTGATCTTCATGCCCTTGAATGCGATTAGCTGGTCTAGCGAGCTTAGCGCGTCGCGCATGCCGCCCTCCGCGCCGCGCGCGATCGCCAAGAGGGCGTCCTCCTCCGCATCGATACCCTCCTTGCCGCAGATGTAGCGCAGGCGCTCGGCAATCTGATGCGTCTGGATGCGGCGCAGGTCGAAGCGCTGGCAGCGGGAGACGATGGTGTCCAGCACCTTGTCGCCTTCCGTGGTGGCGAAGACGAACCTCACGTATGGAGGCGGCTCCTCGAGCGTCTTGAGAAGCGCGTTCCAGGCGGAGGCCGTGAGCATGTGGCATTCGTCGATGATGAAGATCTTGTACTTGGACGATGCCGGCTTGAACTGCACGGCCTCGATGATCGGCCGCACGTCCTCCACCTTGTTGTGGCTCGCCGCGTCGAGCTCAACAACGTCGATCGACCTTCCCGCCGCGATCTGGACGCAGTTCTCGCACTCACCGCACGGCTCCACGCCCTTCGGGTTCGTGCAGTTGAGCGCCTTCGCGAAGATGCGCGAGAGCGTGGTCTTGCCTATGCCGCGCGGACCTATGAAGAGGTACGCGTTCGCCACGCGCCCCGACTCGAGCGCGTTCCTCAGCGTGCGCGTGACATGCTCCTGCCCAACGACGTCCTCGAACGTCATCGGGCGGTACTTAAGCGGCAACGCCACATGCGCCGTCTGTTCATTGCCTTCCATGTGCCTAGATTATACCAAACCCCATCCGCGTAATCAAACAGAATCGTGCTTGAGGTAGGCCTGTTCCAGGGACTGGCCGGCGGCAACGGAGACTACGCCGGCCTTGCCGATCAGAACCGGCAGAAGCGCGGCGTTTACGGCGGCGACGTCGGCACCGGAAGCCGCGAAGTCGCATGCCAGCTCGGCCTCGCCCTTCCACGAGAACGAGGTTCCGGGCAGGGCGGACGACAATGCCTCCACCAGCGCGGACGGATCCGCCGGCGCCGCGGCAAGCGTGTAAACGACGCGCCCTGCGGCGGACGTTATGTCGCGCACCGTCGCCATGCGCACCACGCGGCCGTTCTCCACGAACGCAACGTGCGTGCAGAGTATCTCCACGTCGTTGAGGTTGTGGGACGACACGACGATCGTCTGTCGGCCGCGGCGGGCGAGGATGAAATTGCGCATGCGGCTCTGCTCGGCTGGGTCGAGTCCGTTAAGAGGCTCGTCGAGCAGCACCACCTCGGGCGAGCCGATGAAACACTGCGCCAGCATCACGCGCTTGCGCATGCCGTGAGAAAGAGAGCGGATGGTGCTGTCGGCGCGGTCGGCGAGGTTCATCGCCGCAAGGACCTCGGCCGTAGAGGCCCGCGAGACCTCGGCGGAAAGTCCCTGAAGGCGTCCGTAGCGGTAGAGAAGCGCGCGCGGATTTGCCTCGAGAGGCAGGGCGGAGTCCTGCGGAAGTATTGAGAGGCGTCCAGAGTGGACGGATGCGTTGAACGGACCTCGTCCGAGAACGTCTATTGTGCCGTCCGTGGGTCGCAGAAATCCCGCCACGCACATCATCCATGTCGTCTTGCCTGCGCCGTTCGGCCCCACCAGGCCCATAACGGCGCCCTGCGGCACCGCGAGCGTGAAGCCGTCCAGCGCCCTTCTGCGTCCATAGCGCTTCACGAGAGCGCTTGTGGATATCGCCGCGCCGGTCATGCGTCCCTCCTGCGGAAGACCGCCACTCCAAGCGCGAAGAAGAACATGCCTAGCGCCACCAGCCTGAACGCGGCGTTCGCAAGCGGCGCGAAGCTGCGCCGCCAGAGAAGTATCTTGGCACTAGAAGGCGTAAGGATCTCGAAGTTCTGCAGCCACGGGCAGTCGAACCACTTGGCGTTCATCCACAGAACGCCGGGCAGCGCGCACAGCGCAACCACTGCGAATATGCCGAGCGCCGTGGCCCTGCTGCCGGAACGGGTGAAATGCGAGATGCCCAGCGCCACGCCCAGCCACGAAAGGGAATAGAGCCACGCCCGCGCGCCCCAGTCGAACATCGCGGGCAGAAGCGAGGTCGCGTTCGAGAGGCGGCACACCGCCACGCACCACGCGCCGACCGCGCTTGCCGCGAGGGCGAATACAAGCATCAGCGCCAGGCCGGCGAACTTGCCGAGGGACCATTCCGCGCGCGTGCAGCGAACAATGGAGTAGCGCACAGCGCCGCTCTTCAGGTCGTCCGCCACGCGGTTCCCGGTGGTGAGCACCACAAGAAGAGGCGCGCAGAAGAATACGAACCAGGCGTACACGAGCTCGATTGGATGGCGTCCCTGGATGTCGGCATAGACAAGGTCGTTGGATACCATTGCTCGGACCATCTTCTGGAACGGCTTGGACTGCCATAGCGCGGTGCTCACAACGCCCGTCTTGTCGGCATCGGGCAGCTGCAGAAGCTGCGCGAGCTCCTGCTCCATCCTGCCGAAGATTGATATCGTTCCGTACATGCAGCACGCGGCGGAGACGATGTAGAGCAGCAAAAGCACGAGCGCGCGCCGGCTGCGCAGAGCGCCCGCGCATTCGGCGAGGGCCACCTGGAAGATTCTCGCAAGCGACCTCATCGCCGGCCCGCCCTTCTTCCAATCGGCAGAGACTCCATCTTGCCCTGGACTGAAATTAGCGGCTCTGCCACTCCTGGGTCGATGAAGTCGGTCATCTGGATGTCCGACACCATGGCGCGCGCGCCAGGCGCCACCGCGCCAAGCTTGTCGTACGTCTCGGCCATGATCGTGGTGGCGTCGCCAACGAGGCGCAGGCCGAGCTCCTGCGTGAACTTGTCGCTATTGGCAACCTGGTCGGCAAGGGCCTGCATGGTGTCGCGCAGCTGCGAGTTCATCTCGTTGATCGCAGCGTCGAACTTCTCGGCGCCGGCGGCGTCAAGGTTGAGCTTCTCCTTCCACTGCGCGCGCACGACGTCTGCACGGGCGCGCCACATCTCCTGCGCCTCCTCGATGCGCGCGCGCAGGTCGTTCGGCGCTGACGCACGCGGCGCCTCCTCGACGGCAGGATTCTCGCGGTGATTCGCATTCTCGGCCGGCGCCTCCGCCGCTTCGGGGGCGGCGTTCGTTGAAGGCGCAGCGGCAACCGGCTTCTCGCGCTTCGGGCCGCGACGGCGCGGGCGGCGCGCCTCGTCCGGGATATGGACCATCTGCGCAAACGACTTGAAGGCGCCTCCGCTCCGGGATGTCTCGGCCGCCTTGACCTTTTCCTCCGCAGCCTTCTTCTCGCGCTCGCGCAGCTCCTCGCGCGGCCCCCACGCGCCCACTATCAGCCCGATGACGCCCGCCACCGGCACCCATATCCAACCGTTCTTCATAAGCATCTACCCCCTCTTGGCGATCTTCTGGAGCATCGCGTTCTTGAGTATCTTGCGCAGCTTCATCGCGCCAAGCACCAGCAGCGTAACCGCAAGGCAGAACAGCACAGCCGAGCCAATCGCCGTCACGCCGCCGGCGGCAAAGCCATTCTTCATCCACTTGTCGAGGCTCTGGAGGAAGAGCTGAAATACGGCGGTGCCGCTCGTCACGATCATGAACACCATCGGCAGCAGCGCAATCCAGAACTTCAGATGCTTCTTGAGAAGCCAAAGCGACGCCGTGAGAAGCGTGAGCGCCGCAAGCATCTGGTTGGCGCTCGCGAACATCGTCCAGAGATTGTGCGCCATCGAAGGATTGAGAACAAGCAGATACACGCCGATCGCGATCACTACGCCCGTCGCGAAATACATGTTCTTGTTGAGGCGCACAAGAGGAGACGGCGCCGGTGCGCGCGCGGAATCGCCGGCAGCGTCGGAGGCCGAGGCGGTGCTCCATATCTCCTGCCACACGAAGCGCGCAAGGCGCGTGCAGGCGTCGACGGACGTCATGAGGAACGCGGCCACGGCGAGCAGCATGAAACTCTCGCTCGTCTTCTCGGGAAGTCCGATCTTCGCGCAGAAGCTCGCAAGGCCCTGCGCAAACATGACGACAGGCTTGCCTCCGGCAAGCCCCGCCATCAGATCCTCCTGAGAATGCCATGCCACCGCCACGAGCGCCAGCAGCGCAACCACGCCCTCAAGGAGCATGCACCCGTACCCGACGGGACGTATGTGGCTCTCGCTGTCGAGCTGCTTCGACGTGGTGCCGCTCGCCACAAGCGCATGGAACCCGGAACACGCTCCGCACGCCACCGTCACGAAGAGAAGCGGAAACACACCCTGCGTAGCGCCCTTCGCGTTCACCACGGAAAGGCCAGAAAACGCGTTGATGTTCAGGTGCGGGCACACCCAGAACACCGCCACAAGCCCCAGGGCGAGCATCGCGTAGAGGAGGTAGCTGTTGAGATAGTCGCGTGGCTGCAGGAGCAGCCACACGGGCAGCGTGGAGGCCACGAAGCAGTACACGAAAAGCACCACCACCCAGATGTTCTTGCACGCCTCCTTGGTCACGCCGAAGATCGCCGTGAGGTCGCACGGGAAAAGAACGCCAACCCACACCAGCAGGAACAAGAGCGGCACGAACACGAAGCTCGCCGCGAAGACGTTCCATCTGAACTTGTACACGCACACGCCGAATAGCGCCGCCTCGAAGATGCCAAGCAGGGACGACGTGGCAACCTCTGGATTGGAGACGAACGCATCCGCCACCTGCCCAGTGAACACCGCCATCACCAGAACTAGCGCCGAGAAGCAGAACATGAGGAATATCATCTTCCCCGAGCGCCCCATCACTGACTCGATCACGCTTCCTATCGACTTGCCCTCGTGCCTCACGGATAGGAAGAGCGTCACCATGTCGTGCATCGAGCCGATGAATATGCACCCCAGCACCACCCACAGCGCCACGGCCGCCCATCCGAACTGCGACGCGAGAACAGGCCCTATGATCGGCCCAGCCCCAGCGATCGCGGCAAAGTGGTGTCCGTACAGAACCATAGGATGCGCAGGCACGTAGTCCACCCCGTCGCCCATCGTGTGCGCAGGAGTGGGCCTCGACGGGTCAACGCCGATGGCCTTGGCTATGAACCGTGAATAGAGGAAATACGCGAGCGTGAAGCACGCGATTCCCGCAAGCAGCAACAATGCACCATTCATCTTTTTTCGTCCTTTGCTGAAATTATATCATTTTGCGCCCCGCGTTGCAAACTGACGATCGGGACACATTGCGGCAGGCCATCCCGCAACTACGCATCCGCGGCAGCGGCGAAAAACGCCTCGACGTTTTCCCACGGCGTGGAAACCGGCATGTCGCAGCCGCTTGACAGCACGAAGTTTGGATATGCCCCGCAGCGCTCGACAAGCGAGGCCACCGCCGCCTTTATTCCTTCCGGGTTTCCCTGCGCCAGCACCGACACTGGATCCACGTTGCCCAGCACGAGCGTCTTTGCCGGCGCCTTTTCGAGCATGGGCGCCAAGTCGATGGCATTTCCAAAGTGGCATCCCGCCGAGCCCTGCGCGAATATCGCCTCCGCAGCCTTCGTAACGTTTCCGCCGCAATTGTGATACACGAGCGGAAATTCATCCCTCTGCAGCGCCTCCACGATTCTGCGCACGTAGGGCGCGGAGAACTCCTCAAGAGCCGCAGGGGATATCACGCCGGCAAGCGGTTCCGCCATGAAGAGCCCGTCTGCCCCGGCCGCCTTGAGCGCGGCACCGTACGCCGAAAGGAACGCCGTCGTCTTCTCCAGAAGCGCATGCACTGTCTCCGGCTCGTCCATCAGAAGGAACATCATCTCGTTGACGTCCGAAAGACGCCCCGCAAGCGAGAACGGGCCAATCATTCCGCCGTAGATCTTCTTGTCCACGCCCATGGCCTTCACCTTGGCGATTGCTTCCGCCGCCATGGTGCAGCGTCCGGCAGAGGGCGGCGGCACGGCGAGCGCCGCAACGTCGTCCTCGTCCGCAACGAGCTGTCCCGTCACCGCGGGCACTTCGTCCTCGCTGAAGCGCACCGTCGCGCCGAACGCCTCGGCCTCGATGGAAAGATCCATCGGACCAAGCACCGCGTCAACCGGCGCATTGTGCGCGATCCAGGCCATCGTCTCTGCCTGCAGATCCGCCGACTTCACGAATTCTCCCACCGAGTGGCCGAGCTTTCTGGCCACGGGAAACGACAGAACCGGAATGAATTTCATTTGCCTTCTCCTTGTATTTGCCAGCCGCATCCTTTAGCGGGAGGCCTCCATGCCGTTTACGACACGCCGCCAGCCATCCACACCGTCAAGGCCGCAGACCGCGAGCATCCACATGCTTCCTTCCGCAGGACGATACGCTTCTCCAGGAGCAAGCACAAGCTTCCGGTTCGGCGCGAACTCCGCATCCGGATGCTGGCTGCGCCCGCCATCCATGATGTGGTACGAGAAAAGCGTGGAAGTTGGCGCGAACGTGATCCCGCCGAAATACGCTTCATCGCTCTGCCGGAACCACGCGTCGCATCGCGGCGCCTTCCAGAGATTCGGCACCTGCTTCACTTTCATTTTCAGCTTGTCCGCAAAGTACGGCGCATATTCCCTGAAGTAGAACGTCCTCACGTCGATCGGCTTTTCCCCGACGTTCTTAGCCTCCACGAGTTCGCAGAGGAACCACGGCTTGTCGCCGTACCCTCGTATCGCGCACGTGAGCGAGAACCTGCCGCCGTTCGCGCTTGCGCCCTCCGAGGTCACGAATAGAATCTCGTTGCGCAGTTGGGCGTCGACCACGCGCGTTGCGTCGTGCCATCTGCGCCCGCCGTCCACGTTCTCGCATATCATGCCGTTGAAGCTGCCGAGCGCATGACCGTTCAGCTCCACCACATCAAACATCTGCGTGCCGCCGATTCTGCCGTGAAGGCGAAGTCCTACCTTGTTTTCAAACGCATATTCTTCGCCGTTGCGCGAAAATTCCGCACGCGCCCTCTCGCTACCGTCAAAAAGCGGATGGCGCATGAGCAGCTCCGCAACTGTCATGCCGCGCTCCGCAGGTACGGCGCGCTCCTGCGGCATCTGCACGCTGCCGCGCTCTGCAACCTCTCTGTGCAGGCGTTCGAACATTGAAGTGATCTCCGGGTACGCGTCGCCCTGCTCGCTGATGAGGCCGTAGTTGGAGTCCTCGGGGAACGCGTCGCTGATGCCGGCCGCAGGCTCGTCCACCCACATGAAGTAGTCGTAGCCCAGCATGAACGGCAGCGCGAGCATTGTGCGGGCGAAGAGCTCCGTGGCCTGCGTGCGCTCGCGCTGTGTGCGGAACCGCTGGCCGGCGCCGCCCGTGCAGGGAAGGCCCGAGTCAAGCGCGGGGAAGCTCCATTCGGTGATGAGCATGGGCTTCTTCACGTAGCTGTACTGGCGGGCGAAGACGTCCGCCGCGCGCTCGAACTTCGCCGAGCGGTCCATGAACACCGCATTTCTGTCGAGGTCGGCCCAGGGATAGACGTTGAACGTCACGAGATCGCAGTACTTCCCGCTCGCCTCCCACACCGCCGGATGGGCGCCCCATATCCCCGCGAATCGAGCACCCATCACGAGATGGTTGGGGTCGTGACGGCGTATGGCCTCGCTAGAGACGCGGAAGTAGATGTCGGCCGCGAGCTTCAGGAACGCGAGCTTGTCGTCGGCGGACGGCGCGCCCGCTACGCCGCGCTCTGCGAGGAACTTGCGCTGAGCTATCTTCGCGCTGTGCGTATCGGGGAGCTTTGCCACCGCGTCGAAGAGTCCTGTCGCAGAAGCTCCGCGGCCCCACCACGCGAGCTCGTTGTCGATGAAGTATCCGAAGAGCC
>CAMIVJ010000060.1 GCA_946401765.1 uncultured bacterium
GCGTCTTATGTCCTTTCAGATTGAAATGCGCGTAGTATATCAAAACCAGTCCGCTCCGTCTATGCCCTGATGACGAATGTGAAATTGAGGTGATATTGGAACTAGGCACTTGGCACTAGGCACCAGATGCCAGACATGGTATAATGTGAGGCGGTTGAATTCGAGTATCGAACCCTGAACGTGAGGAGGACCATCCTTGCCAAAAATCTCCATGTTCCGTGCGGCACTCTCGCTGGCGTGCGCGGTCTATGCGCTTGTGGTGGGCGCAGAGGACCGCAAAGGCCGCGCCATCCGCCGACTGGAGGCGGCGAAGGCCGAGAACGTGCGCCTCGCGTGGGCGGACATGGCGCGGCGCTGGCCGGACCGCTTCGAGGCGGAGCCGGTGTGGCTGCGCACGTTCGAGGCGCGCCGCCGGAAGCTGCTCTCAGCGATGAAGGGCGACTGGGGCCCGTACTACGGCGAACTGCCGCCAGTGGACGGCGCGGAGAAGTTCCTCGCCGAGCTGCGCGCGCATCTGCTCGAGAATCCGCTGCTGGACTGCGACCGCCTCCTCGCGGTGCGGCGGCGTCCAGATCGTCTCGGACTTCACAACAACTGGCAGCAGCCGCGCGACGCGCCGGGCTGCACGAATGAACTCGGCGTCATTTCAGGCCTGCGCGGCAAGCCTGCGTTTACCGTGCTCGACGCCTCGCCGAACGACGGCTACATCGGCGAGCTCTGTTTGCACTGGGACGGCCGCCGCGTGATGTACACGCGCCGCACGGACCGCATCGACCGTCCGCCGAAGGTCCGCCGCAACCGCGCGACGGAGCGCATCCACCGCGTGTACGAGCTCGACCTTTCGCGGAAGGAGACGCGTCCGCGCGAACTCGCCTACATCCCCGATTCGGACGTCAACTGCTACGCGGGCTGCTACCTGCCAGACGGCGCCACGCTCTTCATCTCCGACGCATCGATGGTGGGCGTGCCGTGCGTGGTCGGTTCAAGCTGGGTTGGAAGCATCTACCGCTGCGAGCCGGATGGCGCCATCCGCCGCCTCACGTTCGATCAGGACAACAACTGGTGCCCTAACGTGATGCCCGACGGCCGCGTGATGTTCCTCCACTGGGAATACGCCGACATCACTCACTACTGCTCGCGCATCCTATTCACGATGAACCCCGACGGCACCCAGCAGCGCGCCTGGTACGGCAGCAACAGCTACTGGCCGAACGCGCTCTTCAACGCACGCGTGTGCCCGGACAATCCCGACCGTTTCACCGCCGTCGTGACAGGCCATCATGGCCAGCCACGCTACGGCGAACTCGTCCTCTTCGACGTAAACCTCGGTCGCCATCAGGCCGACGGCGTGGTGCAGCGCTTCCCCGAGCGCGGCAAGAAGGTGGAGCCGATCGTGCGCGACCGCCTTGCCGACTACTCGTGGCCGAAGTTCTGCCATCCGTGGCCGCTTTCGCAGGACTACGTGATCGTGACGGCGCGTCCCACCGAGAAGGACGGCTGGGGCCTTTATCTCGCCGACTCCTTCGACAACCTCACGCCGATCGTAGAGGAAACAGATTTCGTCTATTTCGAGGCGACGCCGCTGCAGCCCGCTCCCGTTCCGCCCGTAATAGCGTCCAAGGTGCAGCCCGACTCCAAGGAAGGCCTGATGAAGATCACCGACGTCTACGACGGCCCAGGCCTGAAGGGCGTGCCGCGAGGCACGGTGAAGGCCCTGCGCCTCTACACCTACTCCTTCGCCTACCGCTGGATGGGCGGCGAGACCGACCACCACGGGCTGGATGGTCCGTGGGACATCAAGCGCATCCTCGGCACTGTGCCGGTGGAGGCGGACGGCAGCGCCTACTTCAAGGTGCCGGCGAACGTGCCGATCTCCATCCAGCCGCTCGACGAAAAGGGCCGCGCCCTCCAGCTCATGCGCAGCTGGACGCAGGCGATGCCGGGCGAGCTCGCCTCCTGCAGCGGTTGCCACGAGGAGTACGAGGCGAGCGCGGGTCCAAACCGTCGCCTTGCCGCGATGGAGCGAGCGCCAAGCGAAATAAAGCCCTGGTACGGTCCCGAGCGCGGCTTTGACTTCCGCCGCGAGGTGCAGCCCGTCCTCAACCGCTACTGCGTAGAGTGTCACGACGGCAAGGGCCAGCCGCCCGCCGGCACGGCGTTCCGCGGCGGCCTTGCGAAGCCGATCCTCACGGACCGTCCCGACATCTGCATAAAGTCTAAGGACGTCTACTACTTGAACGACGGCCTCTTCCCGCCGAGCTACATCGAACTCTGCTCCTACGTGCGCAGCCACACGCAGGAAGGCGACAATGCGCTTCTCACGCCGTGTGACCTTGCGGCGGACACCACCGCGCTCGTCCAGATGCTGGAGCGTGGGCACCACGGCGTGCGGCTCGACGCGGAATCGTGGGACCGCATTAACACGTGGATCGACCTCAACCGCATGGGACACGGCACCTGGCACGAGACTGTGGGCACTAACCGCGTGAACCACTTCGCCGCGCGACGCGCCGATCTCCAGCGCCGATACGCGAATCTTGATGAAGACCACGAGCGCACCTACGGCATGGCGCAGATCGCCGCACCCGCGTTGCCGCGCGATACGTCGGCACCGCCACCCCCAAGCGGTGTTGGGCGTGTGGACATGGTAGGGCGTGCGCCCCGTGCGCGCCGTACGCTCGACCTCGGCGGAGGTGCGTCGATTGCGCTCGTTAGCATCCCCGCCGGGCGCTATATGAACGCGTTCGGGCGCGAGGTGACGTTCGCGCGAGACGCGTGGATAAGCGTGGATGAAATCACGAACGAGCAGTATCGCCGCCTTGTGCCGTCGCACGACAGCCACCTTGAACGCGGCGAGTTCATGCAGTTCACGGAGCAGGAGCGAGGCTATGCGCTCAATGAACCGGGTCAGCCAGTCGTGCGCGTGTCGCGCGACGAAGCGGCGGCGTTCTGCGCGGCGCTCGCGAAGAAGACGGGCGCGAAGGTGCGTCTGCCCACGGGCGACGAATGGGAATGGGCCGCGCGCGCGGGGTCCACAAACGTTCTCTGGTGGGGCGGGCTCGACGACGACTTCTCGAAGAAGGCGAACCTTGCGGACAAGACGTTCCGCCGTCAGGACCGCTTCCGCGCGAACGTGCCGGGCATGGCGGTGCCGGAGTGGCGTCCTGCCGACATCCGCTTCGACGACGGCTACCGCGTGAGCGCGCCGGTGGACGCGTTTGCGCCGAACGCATGGGGCCTACGCAACGTGCACGGCAACGTGTGGGAGTGGACGTCCGACACGGAAGGGAACCGTGCCGTGGCGCGTGGTGGCTCGTGCTGGAGCCGCCCGAAGGACGCCACCTTCGCTGCGCGTGTCACGTACCGCACTTGGCAGAAGGTGCATGACGTGGGTTTCCGCGTTCTTGTGGAGCAATGATGAAATGGGCAGTCTTGTGAAAACCGACTTTGAGAAATACGGATTGGCACCTAAACTTTCAGAACTGTCAGATTGTGGTTCCAGAAACTCCTAGCAGAATGGACAATTTTAAAGAAAGGCGGTTTGATATGAAAGGAAAGATTGTAATTGCATTGATGGGATTTGCCGTGGCGATGAGCGCTTGGGGACAGTTCAAGCCTGCCTGGTCGCGTCCTGTGGCGCCTGCATGGTCGACGCCTGTTGCACCAGCATGGCAGAGCACGCCGCCGCGTCCAGAGCCACCCCCGCCACCTCGGCAGCCGGTTCATCGGCGTCATGTCCACTTGCAGCCTGTGCCTCCTCTGCCGCCTCCTGAACCTCCGTCGCCTCCCGAGCCCGCGCCGCCGAACGTGCAGCCGCCTCAGCCCACTCATCCGATGCCACCACCGCCACCACCTCCTCCGTCGCCTGGCAGAGTGCTGCGCGTACGCAGATGAGAATTCTCGAACGATCACGAGCCACGAGCCACGAACCACGAATCACGAACCACGAACCACGAACCACGAACCACGAATCACGAACCACGTCTTGGGATGAACATTGCGGCGACCACCGCAAACAGAAGCAGGTGCTGGTAGTATAGGCCTGCAATCAGGTCGAAGCTGCTGAAGGGGGTGTTCGCGGCCTTTGCGATTCCGATGGCGATGAGAAGCTGCGCGCCGTAGGGGATGAGTCCCTGCACGATGCACGAGGTGGTGTCCAGCACGGACGCGATGCGCGCGGGGTCGGCGCGGAATCTATCCGAGCACGTCTTTGCTATGGGGCCGGCGATGACGATGGCTACGGTGTTGTTTGCGGTGAAGAGGTTGACGGCGGCGACGAGCAGGAAGACGCCGAACTCGCACGTGCGGGGTCCGCGCACGAGAAGGGCGATCTTCCGCGTGAGCCATTCGATGCCGCCGTTCGCCTGTATGGTGCGGAAGAGTCCGCCTGCGAGCAGCGCCACTATGAGAGTTTCGCTCATGGCGAGCGTTCCCTTGCCGAGATGGTCGAGGGCGCCGAGAAGGTCGAATTTTCCGAGCATGATGCCGAACGCCGCCGCGAGAAGCGTGCCGGAGAAGAGAAGCGGCATCACGTTGAGTCCGGCGAGGGCGAGCGCGAGGATGAGCAGATATGGCGTGACGAGAAGGGCTTGGCGCCATGTCACCGCCTCGGCTGCGGGCGATGCGGCGGCGTGCGACATGCCGAGAGCGGCGTAGATGAAGAGCGCCACGAGCGCGGCTGGGGCGGCGATGCCGGCGTTTGCGATGAACTTGTCGCGCATGCGGATGCCCTGCGTGCGCGTGGCGGCGATCGTGGTGTCGGAGATCATCGAGAGGTTGTCGCCGAACATCGAGCCGCCCACCACCGCGCCGGCGAGCAGGGCGGGCGAGAGCTCGAGGGGAGCGGCGAAGCCGAGCGCTATCGGGGCGACGGCGGCGATGGTGCCGCAGCTTGTGCCGATCGCGAGCGATACGAGGCACGAGATGAGGAACACGCCTGCGAGCATGAGGCGCGCGGGAATGACGGACTGGGCGAGCGCCACGGCGGCGTCCACCGCGCCCGAGGCCTTTGCCACGGACGCGAACGCGCCCGACATCACGAAGATGAGGCACATCACCATAACGTTCGTCTCGCCCATTCCGCGCGCGTACGTCTCGATCCTTTCCGCGAGCGGACGGCGGAAGTCCATCGCGATCGCGGTGGCCGACGCCACGAGGAACGCGATCGTCATGGGCACGCGGTAGAAGTCGCCCGCCTTGAGGGAGAGTCCCACGTAGAAGACTGCGAATACGATGAAAGGAATCAGCGCGAGACCGCGTGGCCGTGTCTTTTCTTCGGTGTTCATGTGTGCTATTATACCATAAACGCGCCCTGTCCATGCCGTACGCATGAAATGCCGCAATGTTCGACGCTGCGGATCGTCGGTGAAGTCTTGCGCTACATGCGGCGGTATGGTATAATCACGCCATGAAACCAAACACCCTTTTGTTTGCCGTTATAGCGCTCTTCGCCGCCGGAACTGCGTTTGGCGCTGAGCGTGCCGTCACTTCCACCGCAAGGAATGGAGATTCCGACCGCTTGCAGATGACGCGCCATGCGGAAAAGGAGACGGCCGTCAAGTCGGGCGACTGGCGCGCGGACATGTGGCAGCGTCCCGTGGCGCTGCGCGAAGGCGTGACCATGAAGGCGTTGACGCTCGATGATCCGCGGCTCATCAAGGCGTACATGGTGAAGATCGACCTCACCACCCCCGGCATCGGCTTCACTGCGACTGAGTGCGACAAGAACTGGGGTGACCCCATGCCCGACTACACGAACAAGGTCCGCATGATCGACACGAAGCGCGAGAAGACGGCCGACTTCATGACGCGCCGCAGAAGTGCGGGGCGCAACGTGGAGGTGGCTGTCAACACCTCGCCCTGGGGCCCCTGGGAGCATCCGTTCACGCACATGTACGGCGCGTTCCGCAACTGGAACGTCTCTGACGGCGTGAACATCTCGCACGTCGACGCCCCGAAGAAGGGCGCCTTCTTCTTGGTGCGAAAGGACGGCCTCGTGGACATAGTAGGCGAGATTCCTGTTGCCGAGACCAACCAGATCGCGATCTCCATGTACGGCTTCCAGCTGATAATGACGAACGGCGTTCCCGCTTTCGCCTCGCGCAAGAAGCACGGCTCGCTTGCGCCGCGCACTGCGATCGGCCTCACGCCAGACAAGAAGACGCTTGTGCTGCTGGCCGTGGATGGACGCCAGGAGGGATATAGCCTCGGCGCGGACCTCAAGGACCTCTACCGCATCCTTAAGAAGGAAGGCGTGTCCGACGCGCTGAACATGGACGGCGGCGGCTCGACGTCGCTCGTCGTATTCGACCGTGAGAAGAAGAGACCGGTGATGCTCAACCATCAGCCGCACGGATCGGTGCGCAAGGTGGCATTGAATCTTGGCATAACTTTCGACGAGAAGAACGCGCTCTCGACGACCTCACTCGACGGCGAAGGGTGGAAGTTCGCGCGCGACACGACGAAGGAGGCGTCGCTCGACGCGTCCGCGCCTGAGTTCGACGACTCCTCGTGGAGCGACGTCGAGGTGCCGCACGACTGGGCGATCGAGGGTCCGTTCGATCCCGCCCTCAGCGGCGGCACTGGCAAGCTTCCCTGGCGCGGCGTGGGATGGTACCGCCGCAAGTTCGAGGTCACGCCGGGCGAGTACGCGAAGATTGCCGCAGGCTCGGCCCTCTGGCTTGAGTTCGACGGCGTGATGGCCGACGGCAAGGTGTACGTGAACGGCAAGGCCGCAGGCGGCGGGCAGTACGGATACCTGGGCTTCCGCGTGGACGTGGCGCCGTTCGTGAAGCCCGGCGCGAACACTATCGCCGTTCGGGCCGACACGCGCAGCCACCATTCGCGCTGGTATCCAGGCGCCGGCATATACCGCTCCGTGCGCCTGGTGCACGCGCCTGCCGTGCATGTGCTGCCCGGCTCGGCGTTCGTCACCACGCCCGTCGTCGCGAAGGAGAGCGCCACGGTGCATGTGGAGTTCGCCGTGACGAACCGCCTTGCGAAAAGCGTGGACGTGAAGGCGGGGATGTGCATCGACTGGTGCGGCAACAGCTCTGCCCACAAGTTAGGCAGCCATGCCGCAAAGGCGGGCGAGCGCCGCAGCATCGCCGCAGGCGCCGTTGAGCGTTTCGCGTTCGACGTGAAGGTGGCGAATCCTCAGCTGTGGGACGTGGAGAACCCCAGCCTCTACTACGCGAGCATCACAGTGTCTAGAGGGGCGAATGACGGCGAGACCGACGTGGAGCGTGTGCGTTTCGGCATACGCACGGCGGAGTTCACGGCGGACGACGGGTTCCACCTCAACGGACGGCGCGTTCAGATCAAGGGAGTGGACCTGCATTCGGATCTGGGTCCGCTCGGCATGGCCTTCAGCCGCAGCGCGATGCGCCGCCAGCTCGAGATCATGAAGGACATGGGCGCGAACGCGCTCAGGACAAGCCACAACGCGCCCGCGCCGCAGCTGTTGGAGCTGTGCGACGAGATGGGAATCGTGGTGTGGAACGAGTGCTTCGACAAGTGGGACGGCACGGCAGGCCTCAGAAAGGACCAGGACATGGAGGCGTATGTCGAGTCCAATCTGCGCGAGTTCGTGCTGCGCGACCGCAACCACCCCAGCGTGGTGGCGTGGAGCATAGGCAACGAGATTCAGCCCTACATCGAAGGCTCGAAGTGGCGCACCAGGAAGGACGGCATGACGGCCGCGCGGTTCCGCCGCTTCCGCGGCGCCATGCGCGAGCTCGACGCAACACGTCCCGTTGGCATAGGCTGCTGCGACGTCCACGCCGTGCCCACCGGCATGTTCGCCGATCTCGACATCAGCGGCTGGAACTACGGCGCGAAGTACAGGGATGTGAAGGCTAAGCACCCCGACAAGCCAGTGCTCTACACGGAGAGCGCCTCCGCCGTGAGCTCGTACGGACACTACGAGATGCCTCCCGCGCCGCACAAGACGGCCTTCGACTCCGACGTCCGCGAGGTGAGCGGCTACGAGCACAACGCCGTGCCGTGGGGCGACATCGCCGACGTCGAGTTCGCACGAATGGAAAGCGACCGCTACTGCGGCGGCGAGTTCGTGTGGACCGGCATCGACTACCTCGGCGAGCCCACGCCGTACAACAATGAGTCGCGCAGCTCCTACTTCGGCATCTGCGACCTCATGGCCTTCCCGAAAGACCGCTACTGGCTCTACCGCTCGCACTGGAACGAGAAGGCGCACACCCTCCACATCGCGCCGCACTGGAACTGGGAGGGACGCGAAGGGCGCAACGTGCCGGTGTACGTGTACACCGACGGCGACGAGGCCGAGCTCTTCCTGAACGGCAAGTCGCTCGGCCGCCGGAAGAAGGGCGAAGCGCAGCGCGCCGCCGGCCAGGGTGACGGGGAGAAGTTCCGCACCAACAAGTACTACGACGTGTGCGACAGGTACCGTCTGCGCTGGCTCGACGTGCCGTACCAGCCTGGCGAACTGAAGGCGGTGGCGTACAAGGCCGGCAAGAAGATCGGCGAGAAGACGATGCGCACCGCGGGGAGCCAGGCGGCGGTGAGGCTTACGCGGGAAGGCAGGTGGATGCCGGACTATGGCGACTACGAGAGGCTGAACTTCGTGCAGGTGGAGGTGGTGGATGCCGACGGCACGCCCGATCCGATCGCGGCGAACCGCGTGAAGTTCAAGATCGAGGGGCCCGGGCGCATTCTCGCCGTGGGCAACGGCGACGCTCGCGCGATGGAGAGCTTCAAGAAGGTCGATTCTCATCCGCTCTACAACGGAAGGGCGCTTGTGGTCGTGCGCCGCGAGAAGGGCGGCAAGGAGCAGATAAAGCTCACGGCCAGCGCCGACGGGCTGGAGCCTGCAGAGATTGTGATTACGGATTTCTAAACAACGTGTGCCGTGAAGAGCGGCATGCATCAAAGGAGATGAAACGATGATGAAGAATGCAAGCAGGATGGCGGTGTGCTGCGCGATGGTGGCAGCAGCGTGCATGGCGCGCGCGGCGGCGCCTACGTACCAGACGTTCACGCTGGAGAAGGGCAAGTACGTGGCGTTCGACGCCAAGACCACGGTCACGGTGGAGTGTCCGGACGAGGCGGCCGCGAAATGGATCGCCTCGCACTACGCCGAATGGTACGGCGACCAGTCGCCGAAGGTCAGGCCGGGCGCGACGGGCCTTGCGCTGCAGGAGGGCGACGAGGCGTATACGGCCACGGTGGACGACTCGGGCGTGAAGATAGCGTGCCGTACGCTTGCTGGCGCGCGCTGGGCATCGTACACGCTGCGCCAGCAGACGATCGCCAAGCGCGGCACGTTCAAGACTGAGGGGCGCCTCCTGCCCGCGCTGAAGATATCCGACAGGCCGCATCTCGCGTTCCGCGCCGTGCATCTGTGCTGGTTCCCGGAGGTGAGGCCGCAGCAGATGGAGCGCGCGATCCGCCTTGCGGCGCTTCTCAAGTTCAACTACGCGATCATCGAGCCGTGGGGAATGTACGAGAGCAAGAAACATCCGTGGTGGCATTGGCCCAATCCCACGATGACGCAGGCGGAGGTGAAGAGGCTCGTCGCGATCGGAAAGGACATCGGAATCACGCTCATCCCGCAGATCAACTGCTACGGCCACGCATCTTCCTCGCGCGGCTGCACGATCAAGCACGCGATGCTCGACATCACGCCCGAGTACGAGCCGCTCTTCGAGCCGGGCGGATGGAACTGGTGCCTCTCCAATCCCGAGACGCAGCGCGTCCTTCGCGAGCTCATCGCCGAGATGCACGAGAACTTCGGCAACCCGCCGTACTTCCACCTCGGCTGCGACGAGGCGCAGGCGCAGACGTGCCCCGAGTGCGTGAAGACGCCGAACTCCGTGCTGGTGTGCCGCCACATCACCGGGCTTGCCGAGTTCGTGAAGTCGCGCGGGGCTCGTCCCATGATCTGGCACGACATGCTGCTCGCGCGCGGCGATCCGCGCTGGAAGGGCTTTGTGCACTGCGGCAACAAGGAGACCGCCACGCTTGCGGACACTCTTCCCAAGGACGTGATCATCTGCGACTGGCAGTACTCCTACGGCGACATGAAGGAGAAGCGCATGGACTGGCCCACGATGGCGTACTTCAAGGAGAAGGGCTTCCCCGTGGCCGGATGCCCCTGGCGGAACTACAACGCCATGAAGCCGATGGCCGACTACATCTCCAAGATCGGCGGCTTCGGGTTCATCGAGACCACATGGCACCATCTGCGCGGTTCGGAGTGGGAGAGGATGTACCAGAGCGCATCGCACGCCGCATGGGGCTCGATGGTGTCGCACGGCGCGTCGTTCCAGCTATCGCTGCGCCTCGTGGGCCACGACATGAAGGTGACCGACTATCTCGACACCGGCTATCTGAACTACCAGGTGCCGCCGGGATGGTGGGTTGACAACAACTGACGCCTGCAGAACGTCGAATGCCGTGCCGAAAGCCGTTGCAGGCGGCGGCTGGATTGTGTATAATGTTGACATGAAAACGATTGCCGTGTATGTTCCGCTCTTCGTGGCGGTGGCGCTGGGAGTGTGCCCGGCGAGTGCGTCGGCGCAGATGCTGGCGCAGCCGGCGCGCCGCGTGGTGGCGCCTGTGCGCCCGGTGCGTCCTGTGGCGCCGGCTCGTCCTGCGGTGGGTCCGTTGCGCAGGTCGTATGGCCCGCAGTGGGGCGGCTGGGGCGGATGGGGCGGCTGGATGTACACGAACGTCTATGAGGGGCCCGACTCTCTGCACCGTCCGTGGGCTGGCAGCGACACGTACTACAAGAACC
>CAMIVJ010000061.1 GCA_946401765.1 uncultured bacterium
GCTTGGCATTCCGCCGGTGGAGACGAGGTACTCGAAGTCCACGCACCTCGTCTTCACCGCAGAGCGCACCAGCTTGATCGCCTGCGCCGTGATCCATGCGAGAAATGCGGACCAGAACCACGGATGCAGGAAGTAGTTCCCGGGATTGAAGTCCTTTATGACGCTGGCGAAGAGCATGCCCACCTCTAGATGAGCTGTTCGCCATCGACGAACACGGCGCACACGTCGAACGTCTTCGGGTCGAGAACGGCGAGGTCCGCCGTGAAGCCCTTCTCCACCTTGCCGAGCTTCCTGTCGAGGCCGAGTTCGATCGCCTGGTTCCAGCTAGTGACGCGCACGAGGTCCTTGAGGGGAAGCCCCGTAACCTCGGCCAAGTTCTTGAGGCCCTTGTTGAGCCAGAGCGTGGAGCCCGCGAGGTTGCCGCCCTCGACGAGGCGCGCCTCGCCGTTCTTGAGGGCCACCTTGAGGCCGCCCATCTCGAACTCGTAGCCGTCGGGACAGTGCGAGCAGCGGAGGGAGTCGGTGATCATCTGGACGTGCGCGAGGTCGCGCTTCCAGAATACGAGGCGCAGCATGTCGTCGCAGAGGTGGATGCGGTCGCAGATGACCTCGGTGTTCAGGTCGTCCAGCAGGAAGCCCGCGCCCACAATGCCGATCTCGCGGTGGTGGAGCTTCGTCATCTGGTTGCAGAAGTGCGTGAGGTGCCTGAGGCCCTTGTCGTACGCGGGCAGGAGCTGGGCGAACGTGGCGCCGGTGTGCCCGCAGCTCGGAACGATGCCGTTCGCAAGGCAGTCCTCCGCGAACTTGGCGCCGCCGGGCATCTCGGGCGCGAAGCTCACCATCTTGACGGGCGAGATGGCCGAGATCGCGAGCACCTCGCGCATGTTGGGCTTGCGCACGAAGGCGGGGTTCTGCGCGCCGCAGCAGGCGGGATTGATGAACGGTCCCTCGAGGTGGATGCCGATCACCTTGGCGAAGCGCTCGCTCTTCTTGTATGCGGCAACGGCCTTCGCGGCGGCCTTGAGCGTCGAGTTCGCCACGGTGAGGGTGGTGGGCAGGAAGCTGGTGCAGCCCTCGGCGAGTTTCGCCTCGGCGATCTTCTCGATGGCCTCGGGAGTAGCGTCGCACACGTCGAATCCGCTAGCGCCGTGCAGGTGCACGTCGATGAAGCCCGGCACGAGGTACTTGCCGCGCAGGTCCACCACAGTGCCGAAGCCCGCGGATGGCGCCTCCTCCTGCGTGACGAGCGCGATCTTCGCGCCTTCGAGCACCACGTTCGCGCGCCTCAGGTCGAGGTCGGGCGAGATCACGTGCGCGTTCTTGATGAGAGTTCTCTGCTTCTTGGATGCCATTTCAATTTCCTTTCTCGTGAATATTCTCTTCGCAATCTGCTCTAGAGCATGCGCAGGCGCACATGGGCGCCGCCAGTCGCGCCGCTCTTCGATATCTCCTCGAGGGCGGCGTCGACGGCCTTCGCGGCGGCGGGATGGGTGAGCACGACGACGGGCACGAACCCGCCGGCGTCCACGTCGGCCGCCTTCTGCGCGGCTGCGGAGATCGAGACGCCGTGGCGGCCGAGTATGGACGCTATCTGCCCGAACGCGCCCGCGCGGTCGGCCACGCCGAAGCGCAGGTAGAAGCGGCTCACGATGTCGCCCGGCGCGCGCAGCTTCGTGACGCCCTCGCCGTACGTGGGCACGGCGCGCGCGTAGCGCGTCTCGCCGTGCGCCATGTTGCGCGCGATGTCGCCGATGTCGCCAACCACCGTCGATGCGGTGGGCAGGCGGCCCGCGCCGCGCCCGTAGAACATCGTGTCGCCCACCATGTCGCCGCGCACCATCGCGGCGTTGAAGACGCCGTTCACGCTAGCGAGCATGTGGTCGACCGGAACGAGCGTGGGATGCACGCCCACTTCCACGTCGGTGCCGTGCTTGGCCACCACGGCGAGCAGCTTGATGCGGCAGCCGAAGTCCGCGGCGTACTTGACGTCGCGTCCGTCGAGGTTGCGGATGCCCTCCACCTGCACCTGGTCGAGCGAAGGCTGGAAGCCGTACGCGAGCGCCGAGAGTATGCAGGCCTTGTGGGCGGTGTCGAAGCCGTCGATGTCGAGGGAGGGATCGGCCTCGGCGTAGCCGAGCTTCTGGGCGTCGGCGAGGATCTCGCCGAAGGGACGCCCCTCCGTCTCCATGCGGGTGAGGATGTAGTTGCACGTTCCGTTGAGGATGCCGTGTATCTGCTGGATGTCGTTGCCCGCGAGGCCTTCGCGGAGCGAGCGGATGATGGGGATGCCACCTCCGACCGACGCGCCGAAGTAGATGTCCACGCCGTTCTTCGCGGCGGCGTCGAATATCTCCTTGCCGTGCTCGGCGAGAAGCTTCTTGTTGGCGGTGACAACGGCCTTGCCGGCGTTGAGGGCGGCGAGCACGAACGTGCGGGCGATGCCGGTGCCGCCGATGGTCTCGACGACGATCTGGACGTTGGGATCGGCGATCACGCCCTGGGCGTCGGTTGTGAGCACGTCGGGATCGACGGCCACGCCGCGGTCCGTCGTGATGTCAAGATCCGCAATGCGCCTGAGCGCGATGTCCACGCCAAGGCGCTCAGCCATAAGCCTGCGGTTGCGCAGCAGCCCTTCGGCCACGCCTGCGCCAACCGTGCCGAATCCGAGTATTCCTACTCCTATTTCTTTCATCTCTTTCTACCTCGTCTTTCCATGCAGGTGTATATAATACCGCACACTTTCCCCTTGCGTCAAATCCAAAATCATTTTATAATATGCGAAAAAACTTTAAGGGCAAACAATCATGAGCAAGTCTTCCGTGAAAATCGCAGTAATATCGGCGCTGGCAGTCATCGTGGCCGCCGCAGCATTCTTCGTATGCTGGCAGCTCCGCTACACCGAGGCCAAGCGCTCCGCGACGGTCCAGCAGGTGGAGCAGAGCTTCACGAAGGCTGCGTCCACCGAGGCGAAGACCGAGCTGCTCAAGGAGCTCTCAACGAAGAAGGTGTGGCGCATCTACGGCAAGCCGAACTTCCCCTGGCTGGAGCTGCGGCACGAGACGCTGATCACGCAGGAGGCCATCGCCGGCCACGCCTCGCGCGCCATTGACCGCGCGCGCGACGCCAAGGAGGCGCTCACACCCGCGGCGGACAAGCTGCTCGAGTTCGCCGACTCCTTCGTGAAGACTTTCCCGCCACCCGCCACGAACATGCCCCCCCTGCGCGCCCAGCAACTGCTGAGCGCGAGCATCGACCAGCTTCGCGCGAGCGGCGTGGTGCAGCTCGTGCAGGCCAAAGACTTCGACGGCGCGTGCGCACGGCTCGTGAAGGTTGGCCGCTCTGGCGTAGCCTCGCGCATGGTGCGCTCCGCGTTCTCCAACGCATTCCGCGAAATGCCCCCAGAGTCGCTCGTCGCGAACCTCCGCAAGCTCGAGGCCTCGCCCTTCTTCACCTCGACCGACTTCGTAGCCTCCATCTGCGAGGAGCAGATCATCCGCTTCGGCGGCGACGGAACGCCGCAGAACCCTCCGAACGTGAATGCCATCCGCGAGATGCTCGCCTACACCGAGGCTCTCTCTGGAGCGGGCCGCCTCTCAAAGGGCGGCGCCGAGATCCTCGCCGAGCGCCGCCTCGACGGCTTCTTCCTAGTGAACGACTTCGACAGCGCGATCGCGCTTCTCGAGAAAGGCGGCCTCCCCAACCGCTCGCCTGCATGGTGCAAGGCCACCGCCGCCAAGCTGCGCGGGCACAAGGCCATGGAGGCCAAGAACTGGCCCGAGGCCACGAAGCAGATGCTCGCTTTCATCGACTTCATGCGCTCCGACGAGCAGAAGGACTTCGAGGACTGCGACCCCTCCACCGGCATCCTCTACTCACGCGAATGGGTGATCGCCCGCAACTACCTCCGCTGCGCCGAATTCTCCAAGAATTCCAACGATTCCGCCAAGGCCGCCGAATACCGCGCCCTCGCAGCCGACTTCTTCAAGACGGCCCTCGAAAAGGCCGCCGAAGACGAACCCTCCCTCAAGACCCTCGCGAAGGAGATGAAGGACAACGGCTTCCCCGTTGAACTCCCCGCGAAAAAGCCCGCCGAGAAGAAACCCGCCGCCGTGAAGCCCGCAGAAGCGCAGCCTGCGGAAGCAAAACCTGCAGAAGCCAAGCCAGCGGAGACAAAGCCAGCGGAAACGAAGCCTGTGGAAACGAAGCCTGCGGAAAAGCCAGCGTCAAAGTGAAGATACTCTTTCTCTTCATAGACGGCGTGGGGCTGCGTCCGCCAGCCGCTGACAACCCAGTCAATCCCGAAGTGTGCCCCGCCCTGTGCCGCCTCATCGAACGGCACTCGACGCCCATCGACGCATGCCTTTCGGTGGACGGCCTTCCGCAGTCCGCCACCGGGCAGGCCACCATGTTCACCGGCCTCAACGCCCCTTTCCTCATGGGCCGCCACTGCGAAGGCTTCCCCGGCCCCGCACTGCGCCGCAAGATAGAGGAAAGCAATCTCTTCCTCTCCCTCAAGGCGCGCGGCCTGCGCGTGCGGTTTGCCGACGCCTTTCTCGTGGACTCTCCCGACGAGCTTGCCGCCCGCCGCTTCAAGAGCGTGACGACCGTCATGGCCCTCACCACCCCCGAGGTCATCTCCACCCTCGACGACCTCTGCGACGACCAGGCACTTCTCCAGGACCTCACCCGCGAGACAATCCAGGACCGCTATCCAGACATCCCCCCCATCTCCCCCGAGGACGCCGCGGCACACCTCTTCGGCATCGCCCGCACATGCGACTTCACGCTCTTCGAGTTCTTCCAGACCGACGTCGCCGGGCATTCCTCCGACTACCCGCGCGCCTGCAGCGTGCTGCGCCTCTACGACCGTTTTCTCGCCTCGCTCGTGCGCTTCACCGAAGCGGCCGGCATCACGCTCGTCATAACTTCCGACCACGGCAACATCGAGGCAATGAACGAGCGCGGCCACACGCGCAACCCCGTGCCCTTCATAGTCTTCGGTCCCCGCGAGGCCGAACTGCGCGAAAACGTGAAGTCGCTTGAGGACGTCACCCCCGCGATTCTCAAGTTCATCCAGTAGCGCCGCATCTTCATAAACAAACCAGGACACCCCATGACCAGCAAAATCAACGTGCCTTCAGGCGAGAAGATCACCATGCAGAACGGCCGCCTCGCCGTGCCTGCGAACCCGATCATACCCTTCATCGAAGGCGACGGAATCGGACCGGACATCACGCGCGCCATGCGCACGGTGGTGGACGCCGCGGTGAAGTCGGCATACGGCGATGGCCGCCGCATATCTTGGATGGAGGTGTACGCCGGCGAGAAGGCGAACGCAGTCTATGGCCCGAACACATGGCTGCCGCAGGACACGCTGGACGCATGCCGCGAGTACCTCGTCTCCATCAAGGGCCCGCTCACCACCCCGATCGGCGGCGGCATCCGCTCAATCAACGTGGCCATGCGCCAGCAGCTCGACCTCTACGTGTGCCTGCGCCCCGTGCGCTGGTTCAAGGGCGTGCCCTCGCCCGTGAAGCACCCCGAGCTCACCGACATGGTGATCTTCCGCGAGAACACCGAAGACATCTACGCCGGCATCGAGTGGATGAACGGCACGCCCGAGGCCGAGAAGATCAAGCGCTTCCTCATCGACGAGATGGGAGTGAAGAAGATCCGCTTCCCCGAGACTTCCTCCATCGGCATCAAGCCCGTCTCCGTGGAAGGCACGGAGCGCCTTGTCAGGGCTGCAATCGACTATGCGATCGCCAACGACCGCAAGTCGGTGACGCTAGTCCACAAGGGCAACATCCAGAAGTTCACCGAAGGAGCGTTCCGCGACTGGGGCTACGCCCTCGCGAAGCGCGACTACGGCGCGTCTCCGATCGGCGACGGACCGTGGTGCACGTTCAAGAACCCGAAGACCGGACGCGACATCGTGGTGAAGGACTGCATCTGCGACGCGTTCCTGCAGCAGATCCTCACGCGCCCCGCCGAGTACGACGTGATCGCCACGCTCAACCTCAACGGCGACTACGTGTCGGACGCGCTCGCCGCCACAGTCGGCGGCATTGGAATCGCCCCTGGCGCCAACATCAACTACCAGACCGGCGCCGCGGTCTTCGAGGCCACCCACGGCACTGCACCAAAATACGCCAATCTCGACAAGGTCAACCCCGGCTCGCTCATACTCTCCGGAGAGATGATGCTAAGGTACATGGGCTGGACCGAAGCCGCAGACCGCATCATCGCCGCAATGGACTCAGTCATCTCCGCCAAGACGGTCACCTACGACCTCGCCCGCCTGATGGAGAACTCCACTGAAGTCTCCTGTTCGGCGTTCGGCGCCGCTCTAGCCGCCGCCATGTGAGCGGCGGAGATGGCCACAGTCGGAGCAAATGCCTCAACGCATCGAGAGGAGTTCCTGTGACAGTAGGCATCATAGGTCTAGGACTGATCGGCGGATCGTTCGCCAAGGCGGCCGCACAGGCCGGCCACGTTGTGCAAGTGTGGAACCGCACGAGGGCGACTGCGGAGATGGCCGTTTCAGAAGGCGTGGCGCAAGCCGTGCTGGAAGACGACATTGGCGCCTGCGACGTCGTCGTCGTGGCGCTGCCGCCCGCCGCCGTCGCGCCGTGGATATGCGCGCACGAAGCCACGTTCAAGCAGGGCGCCGTGGTGGTGGACGCAACGGGCGTAAAGAGCGTAATATGCAAGGCGCTCGAGAAGTTCGCCTTCCAGAGCAGATGGACGTTCGTTGGCGGGCACCCGATGGCCGGCAAGGAAGTCAACGGCTTCGCCAACGCCAGCGCCGATCTATTCAAGGGCGCGTCGATGATTCTAACGCCGTATCCTTCGTGCGGACGCGGTCCGCTAGACATGCTGGAGACGTTCTTCAAGTCGCTTGGATTCGGGCGCATCGTCATCACCACGCCCGAGCACCACGACCGCATGATCGCCCTCACGTCGCAGCTTGCGCACGTGGTGTCGTCCGCATACGTACAGGATCCGCTCGCCCTCGAGCACCGCGGATATTCGGCCGGCAGCTTCCACGACATGACGCGCGTGGCCAGGCTCGACCCCGACATCTGGCGCGACCTCTTCCTCGAGAATGGCCCCGCCCTTCTCGACGCGCTCGACGGCCTCATAGCCCGCCTTGGCGAATACCGCCGCGCGATAGCTGCGGAAGACGGCGCAGCCCTTCGCGAACTCCTCGCCGCGGGCCGCGCCGCGCGCATGGCGACGATCTAGCGCGAAAAGCGGGCGGCGAAGCCCCCGCCTGGGGCGAGATTGGCCTTCAGCGGCTCGCCGGATCTGATCTTGAACGTGCGGCGCACATAATGCTCTGCGTTCACATTTGCGTCTGGCGCGTCTTCGAACACCTCCACATTCCACTCGCCGCCGCCAAGGAAATCCGTAGGCAGAGAGAGACTGCGCGCGTCCCAGTTCGTGATCGCGCCAAGCCACCAATCCTTCCCCTTGCGGCGGGCGACTGCGGCATACTGCCCGATCTCTCCCGCAACGCCCACAGTCGCGTCCCACACAGTCGGCACCTTCGTGAGGAAGGCCGTGCACTCAGGCGCGGTGCGGTACTGAGTGGGCGAGTCGCACAGCATCTGCACAGGCGCCTCGAAGAGCGGGAAGAGCGCAAGCTGGTGGCAACGCGTTCCGTAGCAGGCGTTGGGGTCCTTGCCGCGCTTGAACTCAGGCGCGTCGAATGCGCGGTTGCGCATCGCGCCGGGAGTGTAGTCCATCGCGCCTGCGATCATGCGCGTGAAGACGAGGTTCACGTCGTTAGCCGTCACCACCTTCCGGCCGCCGATGGAATGTCCCTGCTCAAGTCCGTACACGCCCTCGTAGTTGAGGACGTTCGGAAACGTGCGGCATAGCCCAGTGGGCTTGTGGATGCCGTGGTACATTATCACGAGCTTCCGCTCCGCGGCGTCGGCCGCCGTCGTCTCGAGGAAGCGCTCGAGCGACTGGTCGTCGCGGTTCATGAAGTCCACCTTGAAGCCCTTGGCGCCCATTGCCGCGTAGCGGTCGAAGATCCGAAGGCGCGCCTCGCGGTCGATGAGCGGCGCCCATGCGGCCCACAGTATCACGTTCACGCCCTTCTCCCTCGCGTACGCGATCACGCCCGGCACGTTCACCGCCTCGCGCGGCCTGTCGAGGTCAAGATGTTCTGACCATCCCTCGTCCATGATGATGTACGCGATTCCGTTGGCCGCCGCGAAGTCCACGTACGCCTTGTACGTCTCGAAGTTGCATCCCGTGTCGAGTCCGGGAACGTCGGTGATCTTGAAACCGTTCCACCAGTCCCACGCCACCTGACCCGGCTTGATCCACGACACGTCCTTCACTCGGGCTGGCTCGGCAAGGGCGTAGACGGCGTCGCTCTCCACGAGGCCGCGCGGCTCGTCGGCCAGCACGAAGACGCGCCACGGGAACGCCCTCGTTCCCTTCGTCTTCGCGAGATACGGATGACGCGACTTGACATTCGTCATGCGCCGGCCCTTCTCCACGTCCTTTGGAACGCCCGCCTGCCACGAGCGCAGCATGTCCTTCTCTCCGCTGCGCCTGAAGAAGTTAAGCCCTGGATAGTCGAGGAGATTCGACTCCGTGACGCACACGACCCCCGCGCCGCGCACAGTCGCCGTGAAAGGCGTCATCACTATCTGCGGATGGCCAGACTTCACGCTCTCCACAGGACCGATCTGCGCCGGCTTCTCCCACCCCGTCTGGAAATGCCCCTCCTGCGCGTAGCAAAGTTCAGTTCCTTCCGGGAAGCGGACGTTCGTATCCTCGGCCGTCACCGTGATCTCATCCGCGAACGCCGTCTCGAACCGCCACGCTACGCCGTCGTTCCGCGCATGCAGCACGAGCGCCCATTCGCCGAAGTCCACCTTCGTCTCGTTCGCGGCGAGGTCCACTTCGGACTTCTTGTAGATCGGCGTAGGCACACGCCCATCGATTCTGCGCCTCGTCACCTTCGGCGCCGTGCCGGCGCGGCGGCAGTTCATGCGGCCATGCTCCCTGGTGGTGAGGCCGATCCAGGTGTCGCCGACCACCGTCTTGCCGCGACGCATCACTGAATAGCACAGGTTCGTGTCGGAAACCGTAAGAAGTATCTCGTTCAGGCCGTCGGGCGACTTGGCGCTGAAGATGGAATTGGCGTCGCGTGGAGGCAGAGGCGCGCGGGCCGGCAGCAGCGCAACACCGCCGACTTCCCTGGCCCATTCGTATGCCTTGAACCAGTGGTTGCAGGTGAATCCTGCGGCGCCGAGCGCCTTGGCCTGCTTCATGTCGGCGAGGGAGTTGACGCCGAACACGCGGAACTCAAGTCCCGCCGCGCGCACGGCGTCCGCGTCGGCCGACGTCATCACGCCCTTCGTGGAGTCGCAGCCAGGGCAGAACACCTCGATGTTGGCCGCCTTGCACTTGGCGATGTAGGCCTGCACCAAGAATGGCGCCTCCCCCTTCTTCCCGAGACCGGTCAGCCACACCGCTCTGTACTTCGGATAGCGGGCCTTGAAGTCCTTGAGTGCTTTGTACTGGAACGACGACACTACGATGTTCTTCTCAGTGAGGCCGTGCGCCTTCACGGCCCTGTCGAACACATCGGCATACTGCGGCGAGTAGCCCTTGATCTCCGCCTGCAGCACGCCATGCTTCGGCACAAGGGCGAGCACCTGGTCCAGCAGCGGGATGCGATAGACATTGGCCAGATTGCGCTTCGCGCCGAGGTTCAGCGTTGCCAGGTCCTCTGCGGTAAGATCGGCGATCTTCTTGGTGCATCCAGTTTGCTCCTCAAGCTCTTTTTGCCCGTGCATGCACACCATCAGGCCGGACTTCGTGTAGTGGAAATCGGTCTCCACCCATGTGGCGCCTGACTCGTACGCGCGCCTGATGGCCTCCACCGTGTTCTGAGGCACCTCAGCATCCCACATGCCGCGGTGGGCGATGTTGATCATCTCGATGTCGGCGAAGCACGCGCACGCCGCAAGACCGCAGCAGGCAACTACAACTTTATTCATCTTCTTCTTTCCTTTCATCAGTCCAGCCTGAGGTAGTCGAAATCAACATGTCCGCCCGCCTCCTCGGTGGAGTAGTAGAAGAGCGCGAAGCGGTAGCCCGTGAAATGCGGTATCGTATAGCGCATCTTGAAGGACCGGCCAAGCGGGAACCATGCAACGCCATCCTCGCTAAACGCAAAGCGGCCAAGGTCGTCGCCCTCCGGATTGCCGTTGAAAAACTCGCGCGCCGGGCGCGCGAAATCGCCTATCGCCTTGAGATAGACCTCCTTCGCTCCGCGCCTGAGCTCCGCCACAGCGCCCTGGCCGCGCTTGACGGCGGGGCCAGTCACTTCCACGAATACGCGGCCGTCGGACGTCTTTCGCACGCCGATGAAGCCGTATTCCTTCTGGAAGAAGGCTATTCCAGCCCAGTCGCCCGGCTTCATGCCAGAGACGTCAAGCTTCGTGACGGCGCGGCAGGCGGGTCCCCAGCAGCGCTGCGTAAGCGTGTTGCGCGCGCTGAGGAGGTCGCCGTCGAGACGGTCTGTGGAAAGCCGCATCCATCCTGACCTCGCCGTGAGCGACCAGAGACTCTCCACGGGATTGTGGTTCCACTGCCAGGCGATTTCGAGCTTGCCGGCAGTAAATTCGTCGGACGCCACGACGCCAGGCATTCGCGGCGAGGCGGAGGAAACGAGATTTGTCCGCCCTACCCCCGGCCAGTCGTCCTCCCACGTGACCGGCAGGATGTACGGGCA